>NZ_DCBW01000017.1:0-35355 GCF_002313585.1 Microbacterium sp. UBA1097
ACCATCCCGGAGATCTCAACGAGACGGTTCTGCACATCTTCGAGCGACTGGTGGAAGACTTCGCGCATTCCGATCCCTTTCGTGTGTTGCGACCGGCAGACGCCAGACGACCCAGTGATTCTCGCCACCGAAGGTTAACGGACAGTGCCGCTCCGGTGAATAGTGACGCGCCCGAGGTGGGCGCGAGCACCGCTCGCAATGTCGTCCTCCGGGCCGCCCGTACGCTGTTTCCATGCAACCTGCGCAGATCGCCCTGCTCGGCCTCCTGGTGGGGCTGCTGATCGGTGCGGGTCTGGCTACCCTCATCCTGTTGGCGCTGCGGGCTCGCGAGCGCGCCGAGTACGGCGCCGGCATGGATGTTCCCGAGGGTGCGCGAGTGGTCCTCCACGGACTCGACGATCCCGCGGTCGTCCTCGATTCGGCCGGCGTCATCATCGCGGCATCGGCATCCGCGGCGCCCTTCGACCTGACCGAGGGAAGCATGCTGCCCACTGCCGAGTTGCGCGGCGTCGCGCGCCGGGTCAGCGATGCCGACGCAGCGTCGAACGCGACATTTCGCATTCGCCGCGGCACCGGGCCGGGGGAGTCACGTCTGGTCACCGTACGGGCGACGCCCCTCACTTCCCGACTCATGCTGCTCGTGCTGCGCGATATCACCGAGAAAGAGCGGGTCGAGCAGATGCGACGGGACTTCGTGTCCAATACGAGCCACGAGCTGAAGACCCCGGTGGGCGCGGTGAGCCTGCTAGCCGAGGCCATCGAGTCGGCATCCGACGACCCTGCCCAAGTACGGGTGTTCGCCTCGCGCCTGTCTGCCGAGGCGACGCGACTGGCAACCCTCACCTCTCGCATCATGAACCTCTCGCGCCTGCAGGCAGCCGATGAGCTCAACGATGAGCGGGACGCTTCGATCGACGAGATCATCGCGTCTGCCGTCGAAGCTCACGCCGTCCAAGCCGACTCCGCGGGCGTGCAACTCGTCCGCGGCGGCACACGGGGTCTGTTCGTTCGCGGCGATGCCCAGGTGCTGAGCGAAGCCGTGGGCAACCTGATCGCCAACGCCATCGCCTACTCCCCGAAGGGCTCAAGCGTAGGAATCGGTGTCAAAGCGGCGGACGGCGTCGTCGAGATCGCCGTCACCGACCGAGGAATCGGAATCTCCGAGGAAGACCAGGACCGCGTCTTCGAACGGTTCTACCGCGCAGATCAAGCTCGCTCGCGCCGTACCGGAGGAACCGGCCTGGGGTTGGCGATCGTCAAGCACGCCGTACAGCGCCATGGCGGCGACGTGCGCCTGTGGTCGCGCGAGGGCCGCGGCTCGACGTTCACCATTCGGCTTCCTCTGATCGAGTCTCCTCACGACGAGCCGCCCCGAAAGCGGGTTCGAAAGGAGAAGAAGGTCAAGAAGAAGACCAAACTGCAGGGCTCGGATGCCGTGCTGACCGAGGGTGCGGTCCACGTCGCGCTCGATCGGACCGGAACACCGGACAGAAGTGGCATCGCTGCCCGAGAAGGAAACGGAGAAACCGCATGACTCGCGTCCTACTTGTCGAGGACGAACCCGACCTCGCCGACCCGCTCGCGTACTTGCTGCGCCGGGAGGGTTATGAGGTCGAGATCGCCGAGGATGGAGCCGCCGCCCTCGCCTCGTTCCGTGAGTTCGGCGCCGACATCGTGTTGCTCGATCTCATGCTTCCCGGGATGCCCGGCACCGAGGTATGTCGGCAACTGCGCGCCTCGTCGTCTGTTCCGATCATCATGCTCACGGCGAAGGACTCCGAGGTCGATATCGTCGTGGGACTCGAGCTCGGCGCTGACGACTATGTGACCAAGCCCTATTCGGCTCGGGAACTGCTCGCACGGATGCGCGCAGTGCTGCGCAGGCTCTCCACCGCCGAGGCGGACCTCGACGACCGCATCCTCGAAGGAGGGCGCGTGACGCTGGACATCGACCGGCACACCGTCTCGGTCGACGGCAGCGAGATCAGCATGCCGCTGAAGGAATTCGAGCTCCTCGAGGTGCTCATGCGCAACGCGGGCCGGGTGCTCACGCGTGGTCAGCTCATCGACCGGGTGTGGGGAACCGACTACTTCGGCGACACGAAGACACTGGATGTCCACATCAAGCGCATCCGCTCACGCATCGAGAAGAACCCGAGCGATCCGACCATGCTCGTGACAGTCCGCGGGCTCGGCTATCGCTTTGAGTCCTGACCCGCCACGACCTCAAAACCACGTCGGCCCCGCTCTCGACAGAGGCGGGGCCGACGTTGTGGTTCCGGGAAGACTCAGGGCACGAAGGGTGCGAGGTATTCGAGGTCGCCGTTGAATACCGGCACCGAGATGACGGAGGTGACGCCCTCACCGGACTGGAATGATGCCGACAGCGTCGCTCCGGGCGGGGTGTTCAGGTCGCGGATCAGAATCGGATCGGCGTTCTCGCCGAGGCTCTTGACGGTGCCCGCCGGAACGATGACCTGTTCTGTCACACCATCGGCGAAGTCGATGTTCAGAACGTACGTCTCGTCCGTGCTGTTGATGATGGCGGCGAGGAAGTTGCCTTCGGTGCCCTCGTCGTTCGCGACGATCATCGTGTTGCGAACCTGCAGGGGACCGGACTCGTCGGGGACGTTGGTTCCCTCGGCGGGCGAGTACTCGATCGTCGTCGCGTGCGCGGAGATCAGGCTGCACCCCGAGGTTCCGAGGACGAGGGCTGCGCCCACAACGAGCGACGCGATGAGGCGCGATTTCACGGATCCTCCTTGAGCGGATGACGGCTTCACGATGCATTCTACGGGGTTGCGCACCGTCGGCTTACGCCTCCCTGAAGCTCACTTCCGCCCGGGGTCGAAGAGTGGGTGGCGAACTCTAGCGTATGGGCCCTGTGGTATTCTGGAGTTTGCCGAAAGGAACATAACTCCATGCTTTTTGAGGTTGGCGAGACGGTTGTCTACCCGCACCACGGGGCCGCAACAATCATCGAGGTCAAGGAACGCGTCATCAAAGGCGAGACCAAGAAGTACTTGAAACTCAACGTCACTCAAGGCGATCTGATCATCGAGGTCCCGGCTGAGAACGTCGACCTGGTCGGCGTCCGTGATGTGATCGGCAAGGACGGTCTCGAGCGCGTGTTCGACGTGCTGCGCGCGCCGTTCACCGAGGAGCCCACGAACTGGTCTCGCCGATACAAGGCGAACCTCGAGAAGCTCGCGTCGGGCGATGTCATCAAGGTGAGTGAGGTCGTCCGCGACCTGTGGCGCCGCGATCAGGATCGTGGCCTGTCGGCTGGTGAGAAGCGGATGCTGGCCAAGGCCAAGCAGATCCTCATCTCCGAGCTTGCGCTTGCAGAGAAGACCGACGAAGAGAAGGCCAGCGTCCTGCTCGACGAGGTTCTCGCCTCCTGAGACCGTGCTGCCTCGCGGTAGCGTGGCATCCGTGAGCATCATCCCGGTTCCGCGCGTTGCGGTGATCGTCGTCGCTGCGGGGTCGGGTACGCGGCTTGATGCCGGTGTCCCGAAGGCCTTCGTGGGGCTGGACGATCACACCATTCTGCGCCATGCCCTGCGCGGCATCTTCGCAGCCCCGCCGATGCAGGTCATCGTCGTCGCACCCAGCGGCCTCGAGGGCGATGCGCTGACGGATGCGGAGGAAGCCGCCGGGGAGCGGCGGGATCTGGTGAGCGCTGTCGCCGGCGGCGCCACGAGGCAGGCATCCGTGGCGGCTGGCCTTGCTGCGCTCTGGGGCGACGTCGAGTACGTGCTCGTGCACGACGCCGCGCGGGCACTCACGCCACCCGGCGTCTTCGAGCGAGTGATCGAGAAGCTCGAGGCCGGCGCCACCGGCGTCGTTCCGGTGATGCCTGTGGTCGACACGATCCGGCAGATGGACGGGGAAGCAATCGTGGGTGTGGTCGACAGGTCTCGCCTCACCGCCGCGCAGACGCCGCAAGGGTTTCCTCGCCGCATCTTGGAGACTGCATACGCTGCTGCGGACCAGGAGTACACGGATGACGCGGCAGTTGTCGCCGCGGCCGGGCACGCCACAACGACGGTTGCCGGCGACGCTATCGCGTTCAAGATCACAACCCGCGCCGATCTCGACCGAGCGCGCGCCCTCGTTTCGCCCCTACCGACGTCCGCTGCACCGCTGGGTGAGCCGGCGCTGCCGCGCGTGGGTATCGGAACCGATGTCCACGCCTTCGGCGGTGACGGATCGCTGTGGCTCGCCGGGCTCGAGTGGCCGGGCGAGCAGGCGTTGTCGGGACACTCAGACGGAGACGCGGTGGCTCATGCGATCGTCGACGCGCTCCTGGCGGCATCCGGGCTCGGCGACATCGGCACCCACTTCGGCACCGACCGTCCGGAGTACGGCGGGGCCCACGCTGAGGCCTTTCTGGGCAGGACTCTTGCGCTGCTCGGCGAGGCGGGTTTGCGTGTCGGCAACGTCTCGGTCCAGGTTCAGGCGCGCCGGCCACGACTCGCTGGGCGTCGTGCCGAGGCAGAGGCTGTGCTCTCACGGGCCCTCGGCGGTGCCCCTGTGTCGGTCTCGGCCACAACGACTGACGGGCTCGGTTTCACCGGCGCCGGCGAGGGCGTCGCGGCCTTCGCGGTCGCGCTGGTGGTCCCCGCGCGTTAGTTCGGATTTGCGCGCTGCTACAGCTTCTTCGTCATGAAGAGGGAGTACGGGTCGAGCACGTAGCTGCCGAACGGCTCGCAGCGTGCGAAGCCCGCCGACTCATAGAGTCGCTGCGCCGGCAGAAACTCCGGCGTCGAGCCCGTCTCGAGCCACAGCGCCGACATGCCGCGACGGCGCGCCTGGTCGATCAGGTGCTCGAGCATCGCGCGCCCGATACCCGTGCCACGATGGCTGTCTGCGACACGCATCGACTTGAGCTCGCCGTTGTCTTCGTCGAGCTGAGCAAGCGCGCCGACGCCGGCAAGCTCGCCGGCGACCCACGCCGACCACACCTGGACGGAGGGCTGCTCGAGCCCGCTGAGATCCAGAGCGTGGCAACTCTCCTCGGGCGAGATCGAGCGCATGTCCGACAGGTGAGCGGCGATCAGCGCTCGGGTCGGCTCGCCGCTGAGGTCATCGAGGCGGATGTCGAGCGCTGCGGAAGAGGAGGGCACGTCCACAGTTCTACCCCAGATCCCCGCTTGTCCGGGGCGCCGGCTGCGTGGCACCACGGCGGCTTCCGAGGGCCCCGCCGGTAGGCTGAAGGGATGACGGATGCGGTGACGGCTGAGAGGCAGGGCGCTCTGCAGCTTTACGACACCCGCGCTCAGCAACTCCGCGTTTTCGCGCCGCTGGATCCGGGCAATGTCACCGTCTATGTGTGCGGGCCCACCGTGCAGTCCGGGCCGCACATCGGCCACCTGCGTGGTGGCCTTGCCTTCGACATCCTGCGCCGCTGGCTCGCCCATCGCCATGGCCGCGTGACCTTCGTGCGCAATGTCACTGACATCGACGACAAAGTGCTCGATAACGCCACCGGGTCAGAGCCCTGGTGGGCGCTGGCCTACCGGGTCGAGCAGGAATTCGCCGCCGCCTATGCTGCGATCGGCATCCTCCCGCCGACGTACGAGCCGCGGGCTACCGGATCGATCCCGCAGATGATCGCGCTCATCGATCAGCTGATCAGCACGGGTCACGCCTACGCGGCCGAGCCGGGGACTGACGCTGCCGGTGACGTGTACTTCGACGTGCGCTCGTGGGCTGAATACGGCGAGCTGACGCGTCAGTCGATCGACGACATGGCGCCGGCCGCTGATGCCGATCCGCGGGGCAAGCGCGACGTGCGCGACTTCGCGCTCTGGAAGGGCGCGAAGTCTGACGAACCCGCGGATGCCACGTGGGATTCGCCGTGGGGGCGGGGGCGCCCCGGATGGCACATCGAGTGCTCGGCCATGGCGCGCCGCTACCTGGGCGACGAGTTCGACATCCACGGCGGTGGCCTCGACCTGCGCTTCCCGCACCACGAGAACGAACTCGCCCAGTCCAGTGCGGCAGGCGACGGGTTCGCCCGCTACTGGGTGCACAACGGACTGGTCACTGTCGAGGGCCAGAAGATGTCGAAGTCGCTCGGAAACTTCGTGCTCGCACGGGACGTGCTGGCCGAGCACGATCCCCTCGTCGTGCGGTATGCCCTGGCCGCCGCCCACTATCGATCGAGCCTCGATCTCTCGGCTAAGTCCTTCGACGAGGCCGAGGCAGCGCTTGGCCGCATCCGGACCTTCCTCGAGCGGGTCGCTCGGCACGGAGCCCTCGTGGAGACATCGGTGATCGATTCGGCGTTCGCCGCGGCAATGGATGACGACCTCGGCGTGCCGCAGGCCCTGGCGATCGTCCACGAGCGAGTCCGCGAAGGCAACACCGCACTCGATGCCGGCGACGCCGAGACGGCACGAGCGCTGGCGGGCGAGGTTGCCAGACTGACCGGCATCCTCGGACTCAACCCTCTCGACCCGCAGTGGGCATCACGATCGGGCCCGGAGGCTCCGGCGCTGGATGCTCTGCTGCAGGAACTCATCGAGCAGCGCGCTCGCGCGCGCGCAGAAAAAGACTGGGCCGCGGCCGACCGCATTCGCGACGCGATCGCGGCTGCCGGAGTCACGCTCGAAGATGGGCCCGACGGAACGCATTGGAGCATCGCATGAGCAAGCCAGGGCGCCCCGGCGCACGCAAGTCCACCAAGAAGGGGGCAACCAAGGGCTCGGGCGGCCAGGGCCGCAAGTCCCTCGAAGGCAAGGGCCCGACCCCCAAGGCCGAGGACCGCAGTTGGCACGTCGCCGGCAAACGCAAGGCTGCGCAGGAACGTTACGCCGCCGCCGGAGGCACGGGGCGGCCCGGGGCGCGCGTCGCGGGCTCGAACCCGAACCGGGGTGGTCGTCCGAAGCAGAGCGATGACACCGAGACCGTGACGGGACGCAACTCCGTCTTGGAGGCGCTGCGAACGCGCATCCCGGCCACCGCGTTCTACATCGCCCAGCGCGTGGAGATGGATGACCGCGTCAAGGAGATGCTGTCGATCGCGGCGCACCGAGAGATTCCCGTGCTCGAGGTCACGAGGCCCGAACTTGACCGGATGGCAGGTTTCGACGGCGTGCACCAGGGCGTGGCGCTCAAGGTGCCGCCGTACGAGTACGCGCATCCCCAGGACCTGCTGGAGAACGTGATCGAGACGGGGCAGCTGCCGCTGCTTGTCGCGCTGGACGGCGTGACCGATCCGCGAAACCTCGGCGCCATCATCCGATCTACTGCGGCCTTCGGCGGCCAGGGCGTCATCATTCCACAGCGCCGCTCGGCCGGGGTCAACTCGGCGGCGTGGAAGACCTCAGCCGGAGCAGCAGCTCGCATCCCCGTGGCCATCGCCCCGAACCTCACCACAACCCTCAAGGAGTTCAAGAAGCAGGGTGTATTCGTGCTCGGCCTCGACGGTGACGGCGACGTGTCACTTCCCGCGCTTGAGCTCGCCGATCGCCCCGTCGTGATCGTCGTCGGCTCGGAGGGCAAGGGGCTCTCACGCCTGGTAACCGAGACGTGCGACCAGATCGTGTCGATTCCCATCTCGGCGGCCACCGAGTCCCTGAACGCCGGAATCGCGGCATCCGTCGCGCTGTACCAGGTATCGACGCTGCGGGCCGACTAGACCGGGCCGAGGAGAGCGCAGCGGCGGCGCCGAGATCGACGCCGCCGCTGCGCACCCTGAATGCTGCGCCGTATCAGTCCTTCTTGGAGCAATACGAACGACACACTCCGGGGGGCAAGCTCGCGACGATGGCCGACGTGGTGGATGCTACGCAATTCCTATTGCGCAACCGCGGCGTTTCCGCGGTCAACCTGCCGGTCGACCGGGGAACCGTCCTGGTGTGAGACGCGGCGGTCCGAGGTCGTGCGCATGTCCTGCCCTAGAATGAGCGGACGTTCGTGGCTGACCAGTGGCCGCGCTGGTGGGAGATCATGACCGAGGGCCTGGGAGCCAAGCTCCGCGAGGTGCGCACCGCGAAGGGAATGAGCCTTCGCTCGCTCGCGCAAGCGCTCGGAGTTTCGGCGTCGCTGATCTCGCAGGTCGAGATCGGTAAGACGCAGCCCTCAGTGTCGACACTGTTCGCCATGGCGAACCACCTCGGAGTGTCGCTGGACGAGCTGGTCGGTAACGTTCCCACCGCGGGCCCCTCGCCCGTTGCCCCGGCCCCCGCAGCGCCGGACGCTTCGACCGTCCGGCGCGCTGCAGAGTACCCCGTGATCGAGATGGAGAACGGCGTTCGCTGGGAGAAGCTCGCGAGTGTTCCCGGCGGTCCTGCCGATGCGCTCCTGGTGACCTACCAGCCCGGGGCGAGCAGTTCGGTGGAGGACCGGCTCATGCGCCACGCCGGGGTCGAGTACGCCTACCTTCTCGAGGGTGAACTCACGCTGCAACTGGATTTCGACACCTATGTGCTTGGCCCGGGCGACTCGCTGAGCTTTGACTCCATGCGGCCGCACTTGTTCGTGAACCACTCGGACACCATTGCTCGCGGCGTATGGTTCGTGTTCGGCCGCAGGCCCCAGAACGAGACGCTGCCCGTGGCTCCCGGGGCCGCATCTCAGCCCGCTGTTCCGGCATCCGCCGTCGACGTGTTGCGCGCGATGGAACGACTGCCCTGATCCGGTTGACGGAGCCTGCGCGGGTCGCTCGCGTCAGGCCTGTGCGCGGCCGTGGACGGCTGCTCTGCGGTGCTCGGTCCAGGGGTCGATCAGTGTCTTGACCTGACCGGGAGCCCCGCTCAGTAGCGGCTGGAGCGCCCCGTCCACGACCTCACTCAGGGGGAGGACTTCGGCGGCGACATCCGTCCAGTCACCGCGCTCTGCGAGCAGTCGGACGGCTTCGGGGATGTCGTCCCGGTACACGTGCGCGACGGTGCCCACGATCGTGTACTCGCGAAGGGTCCACGAGCCGAGCGGCAGCCCCGGCTCACCGCGCTGGATGCCGACGGGAACGATCGTTGCGCCCGGGCTGGCAGCTTCGAGCACCGACGCGAGGCCCGGCGCAGACCCCGAAACCTCGAAGAAGACATCGGGGACGATCCCGCGTTCGCTGAGCGCTTCGCTCAGGCTCTGGCCTCCGGCCTGCAGGGTATCTGCGGCCCCGAGTGCCCGCCGCCAGATCAACGCGGCCCATGCCGCCAAGGTCTCGGTCAACGACCTGGTGGTGAAAGCGGTGGCCACCGCCCTACGCGAGGTCCCCGAAGCCAACGCCATCTGGATGCCAGACGCGACGCGGCAGTTCTCCTCGGTGGAGATCGCGGTAGCCGTTTCTGTCGACGGGGGGCTTCTCACACCCGTCGTGCGCGGAGTCGACCGGATGCCGCTCAGCGAACTGAGCGCCGCGATCCGCGACCTCGCCGATCGGGCGCGCGCGGGCCGGATCAAGCAGCACGAGCTCGAGGGTGGCTCGTTCTCGGTGTCGAACCTCGGGATGTACGGCACGAGCGAGTTCTCGGCGATCCTGAATCCGCCCCACGCGGGCATCCTCGCTGTCGGAGCGGCCGAGAAGCGGCCGGTCGTCGGTGCGGATGATGTTCTCGAGGTCGCCACGATGATGACCGTGACGCTCTCTGCCGACCACCGAGTGCTCGACGGTGCACTGGCAGCGCAGTGGCTTGCCGCGTTCCAGCGACGGATCGAGAACCCCGTCTCCATCCTCATCTGAGGGCAGCGCCGCGCGAGACTTGTCACAGCGGCAGGATGGAATACGGCGCACATCATCCGCCGTTGGCTCCATCGACTGCCCCCGCAGCCCATCGACGGAAGGATCACCATGGCCCGCATCGCAGTTCTCGGAGGAACCGGCTACGCCGGCTCCCACATCGTCAAGGAAGCGGTCGACCGCGGCCACACTGTCGTATCGGTCGCGCGCGTCGCGCCGGCAGAGCGGATCCACGGCGCCACCTACATCGAGGGCACCCTGCTCGATGTCCCAGGTCTGGTCGCCGAGCTTGCGGGCGTCGATGTCGTGGTCAGCGCGGTCCCCGGTCGCGGAGACATGCTCGGAAAGGTCCGCCCGGCGATCCAGCAGTTGCTGTCAGTGCTCCCCGGTGACGTGCGCATCGGAATCATCGGCGGTGCTGGCGGGAGCCTCGTGGCCCCTGGCGGGCCGCGTGTGATCGACAGCGGCTTTCCCGACGAGTTCAAACCCGAAGCGCAGGAAGCCATCGACATCCTCGAAGACCTGCAGGCCGACAGTTCGGGTCGCGACTGGTTCTTCGTGCACCCGGCCGGCGGCTTCGGCGCGTGGAACCCGGGGGAGCGCACCGGGAAGTACCGCACCGGCGGCGACGTCATCGTGACGGATGCCGACGGCGAATCCTTCATCTCGGGAGCTGACCTTGCCGTGGCGGTACTCGACGAGATCGAGAACCCGCAGCACGTGCGCGGCCGCTTCACCGTGGGCTACTGACCGCGCACCCTTAGACCAGGTCCCGCCAGTCGGTGGGACCGGTCGACGGGCTGCGGGTCACCGGGACCGCATCCGTCACGATCGGAATGGCGAGAGTGTCGGTGGGTGGCCCCATCACTGTTGCTTCGTCGCGGCGGAATCTGAGCACGTCGTCGATGTAGCTCGTGACAGCCTCGGCGACGGGCACTGACTGCCCGCGCGCCTGCGACATGTACCACCGGTGCTCCAGGAACTGGTGGTACACCTCCGCCGGTTCGAGCTTGGAGCGCAGGTCGAAGGGGATGGCGCGGATGACGGGTTCGAAGACCCGGGTGAGCCATTCGTGCGCCACCATCTCTTCGTCATCGCCCGCGCGTGAACCGCGTGCGTGAAACTCATCGAGGTCGTTCAGCAGCCGCCGCGCCTGGTTCTCTTCGACGTCGAGCCCGGTGAGACGGATGAGGCGGCGCTGGTGGTGACCGGCATCCACGACCTTGGGCTGGATGGACACGCGGGTTCCGTCGGCCGTTGTCTGCATCGACATCTCACCGATGTCGAAGCCGAGTTCGTTGAGGCGTTCGACGCGCTCGGTGATGCGCCAGGCCTCTCGTGCCTCGAACGTCTCGATCTCGGTGAGCTCCCGCCACAGGGACCGGTATGCGCTCATGATCCCGTCGGCGATCTCGACGGCGTCGACACCACCCTCAAGGCGTCCGCCGGCCTCGAGGTCCATGATCTCGCCGGCGATGTTGGTGCGCGCGACGTCGAGGTCGTGCTCGCGCTGCC
Organism: Microbacterium sp. UBA1097; assembly: GCF_002313585.1. NCBI lineage: Bacteria > Bacillati > Actinomycetota > Actinomycetes > Micrococcales > Microbacteriaceae > Microbacterium > Microbacterium sp. UBA1097. The sequence goes on from NZ_DCBW01000017.1 coordinate 11,204, forward strand.
CGGGCGTGAGTCCGTTCTCGTGCAGCTCGCCGGTCTCTGCGTCCACGAGATAGGCGGCGAAGGCTCCCGCGTCGCGGCGGAAGAGCGTGTTCGACAGCGACACATCGCCCCAGAAGAACCCGACATTGTGGAGGCGCACCAGCAGCACCGCGAGGGCGTCGACCAGTCGGGTTGCGGTAGTCGGCCGCAGCACCTGGGTGAACAGGGCGCGGTACGGGAGGGAGAACTTCAGGTGAGAGGTGACCAGGGCGGCCGGTAGCGGTTCGCCGTCCTCGTCACGGCGTCCGGCGATGACGGCGACCCGGTCGACACACGGCGCATCCAACCGGTCGAGGTTGCCGAGCATGTCATACTCGCGTCGCGCCATCTCCTCGGTGGTCTCTTTGATCGCCACCACGCGACCTGACAGGCTCGCGAAACGCACGGTGTGACGGGAGATGCCCTTTGGGAGCGACACGATCGTCTCGGACGGCCACTCCACGAGAGGCACCGACCACGGCAGGGTCAGCAGTCCGGGATCGACGGTGCTCGCGGTGATCGAGAGCTGCGTGGACGACATCCGATTCTCCGCATCCAGGGCTTACGTGCGTGACGGCGCGGACGTCTGAGACATCCGCGCCGTCACGAGGTCATGGTGATCAGGCCGAAGCGACAGCCTTCTCCGAGAGGCGCTCGCCCGACTCGAGGTCGAACAGGTGAACGTGGTCGAGAACCGGAGCCAGCACGACGGTCTCACCGGCGTTCGGGTGGTTGCGACCGTCGACACGAGCGACGACATCGGTGCGCTTGCCGTTGATGTCGGCGTGACCGTAGAGGTAGCCGTCGGCGCCGAGCTCCTCGACGAGGTCCACGACCACCGAGAGGCCCTTGCCGTCGGCGGGGCTGACCTCGATGTCTTCGGGGCGGACACCGATCGTGAGCTCCTTGGCGCTCGTCTTGGCGAGGACATCGCGCTCGACCGGCACCAGGTGCGTACCGAAGTTGACGCCGCCCTCGGTCACGTCGACGGTGAACAGGTTCATGGCAGGGGAGCCGATGAAGCCGGCGACGAAGATGTTCTTCGGTGCCTCGTACAGATCGCGCGGGGTGCCGACCTGCTGCAGGATGCCGTCCTTGAGGACCGCGATCCGGTCACCCATCGTGAGGGCCTCTGTCTGGTCGTGGGTCACGTACACGGTCGTGACGCCGAGGCGGCGCTGCAGCGACGCGATCTGGGTACGGGTCTGGACGCGCAGCTTCGCGTCGAGGTTCGACAGCGGCTCGTCCATGAGGAACACCTGGGGCTGACGCACGATGGCGCGGCCCATCGCGACACGCTGACGCTGACCACCCGAGAGAGCCTTCGGCTTGCGGTCGAGGTACTGCTCGAGGTCGAGGAGCTTCGCCGCCTCGAGAACGCGGGAAGCGCGCTCATCCTTGTTGACGCCGGCGATCTTCAGGGCGAAGCCCATGTTCTCGGCGACGGTCATGTGGGGGTACAGCGCGTAGTTCTGGAACACCATCGCGATGTCGCGGTCCTTCGGCGGGACATCGGTGACGTCGCGCTCGCCGATGCGGATGTGACCCGAGTTGACCTCTTCAAGGCCCGCGAGCATGCGCAGCGAGGTGGACTTACCGCAACCCGAGGGACCGACCAGGACGAGGAACTCGCCGTCGCCCACTTCGAGGTTCAGCTTGTCAACTGCGGGACGGGTTCCACCGGGGTAGAGGCGGGTTGCGTTGTCAAAGGTGACTGACGCCATTTCTTCTTCTCCTTCACCGGCAGGTACGTGCCGGACGATCCGTTGTGAGGATGAGCGGGGGCTTGGCCCGCACGCCCGTCATCGGGCGCATCTTTCAGTATGCCACCCCCACCTGGGAGCGAACACCGAGGATCGCTGTGCTCAGTGGCCCTCGCGCCAAGAGTGCTGGGGCGCGTAGCCCAGCATCCGTGTCGCCTTTTCAATCGACAGCAGCGTCTCGTTCGGTCCGACCTCGCGGGTGACCGGCACATCGGGGAAGACCTCCGCGAGCAGCTCGGCGTTCGGCCGCGACATCACGGTGTCGGCTGCAGCGATGATGTACTGCTCGAACCCGGCCGGCGCGACCTCGAGTGCGCGCTCGATGGCCTGCGATCCGTCGCGGGCATCGATGTAGCCCCACAGGTTCCACTTGCGGGCCCGCGCATCCTCATCGAAACGGGGGAAGGCCGCGTAGTCCTCCGGAACCATGACGTTAGAGAACCGCAGCGCTGTGATCGACAGATCGGGATGCCAACGCACGAGCTCGCGCGCCATCCGCTCTTCGAGGGTCTTCACGAGCGAGTACACGCTCTCGGGGCGAGGCTCATACTCCTCGTCCACCGGAACGTACGGCGGCGGCACGTCGAAGGGAAGCCCCAGCACTGTCTCGCTGGAGGCGTAGACCAGGCGACGGATGCCGAGCCTGACGCTCGCCCAAAAGACGTTGAAGGTCGCTGCCATGTTGTTGTGGAAGACCGCGACCTCGGAGCGGATGCCGGGTGCCGGGATGGCCGCGAGGTGAACGACGGCATCGAGCCCGCGGTCGTCGCGATCGCCAAGGCCCGCGAGGGCATCGATCACCTGGCCGTAATCGGTGAGGTCCACCTGCAGGAAGCCCGGCTGGGGGCGGCCGGCGATGTCGAACCCGATCACCTCGTGTCCCGCTGCGCTCAGCTCCCGAACAACGACGCTTCCGAGCTTTCCGGTCGAGCCGGTCACCACAATTCTCATGACCCCAGCCTTACACGCCCGATCGTCGAGGCGGCGGGACGGCGGGGCTTGATCGTCACCGGATGTTCACCGGGCGGTGAACGTCGGTCTCGTGTGAGGTACTCCGGTGAGTGAGAATGCGAAGACGGCGCACACGATGCAGACCGCGCCGTCGGAGGCTGCCATGTTCGAGAACGTCCCCGCCGGAGATATGCGGGCCTACATCGAGTACCTGCGCGAGCACGGCTACACCGTGCGCGACGGGCACACTCCCGACCCCGATCTGATCGATCCCGAGGGCAATCCGGTCTACACGTGGCAGGAGGGCTACCCCTACGCGGACCGGATGACGCGCGACGAGTACGAACTCGAGAAGTACCGCCTGCAGGTGGAGCTGCTGAAGTTCCAGTACTGGCTCGAAGACACCGGTGGCCGCGCCATCATCCTGTTCGAGGGCCGGGATGCCGCGGGCAAGGGCGGCACGATCAAACGGTTCACCGAGCACCTCAACCCGCGGTCTGCGCGCGTCGTCGCCCTGGCGAAACCGAGTGATCGCGAGCAGGGCCAGTGGTACTACCAGCGCTACATCCAGCACTTTCCGACCGCGGGCGAGATCGTCATGTTCGACCGGTCCTGGTACAACCGAGCCGGCGTCGAACGGGTCATGGGGTTCTGTTCGGATGACGAGTATGAGACGTTCATGGAGCAGACTCCCTCGTTCGAACGGATGCTGGTCGAGTCCGGCATCCATCTGACGAAGTTCTGGTTCTCGGTCTCGCGAACCGAGCAGCGCACGCGGTTCGCGCTGCGTCAACTCGATCCGGTGCGACGGTGGAAGCTCTCGCCGATGGACATCGCCTCGCTGGACAAGTGGACCGAGTACACGGTTGCCAAGGAGGAGATGTTCCGCCGCACCGACAAGAAGTACGCGCCGTGGACCATCATCCGATCCAACGACAAGAAGCGTGCTCGGGTGAACGCGATGAAGTTCTTCCTCGGGCAGTTCGATTACGACGACAAGGATTTCGAGGTTGTGGGAACGCCCGACCCCTTGTTGGTGATGCGCGGCAAACAGGAAGAGGCCGACGAATAGCCTGACCGTGAGTGGTGCTGGTTTCCCGGCCACATCACACCTAAAGAGGCGCCATGTCTGGGGTTTTCCCAGGCTGTCTGGCTACCATCGTGGGCGGTGGTCGTTACCTGAGCGACATCCCCCCGGCCAACGCCACGGCCCCCTGTCGGGTACAGCCCGACCCCTTGTTGTGTGAAGAGGTTTCATGTCGAGCGATCAGACGCCCAGCGGTGAGCAGCCCACGGCGCCCGAGGCTCGCGACCGCCGCGAAGCGGTCCGCGAGAAGGCGCAGAAGGTTCACGCGAAGCAGACGCGAGCGCGCCGCATCCGTACCGGAATCATCGGCGTCGGAATCGTCGCTGTGGTCGCCGTCGTCGCCGTCTCGGTCACCTGGGCGGTGACCTCGACAACCTCGACGAGCGCGCTCAGCCCCGCTGCTGCCAAGGCCGACGGTTTCGCGGTGACCGACGTCGACGGTGCGGTCATCGCGCAAGAGGGCGTCGACGACAGCACGTCCACTGAGGCCGGGGCGACAAGCGCTGCGACCCCCGAGCCAACCCCTGTTGTCACCGAGGCGCCCGAAATCGAAATCCGGGTCTATGTCGACTACCTCTCAACCGGCTCAGCCGAGTTCCAGCTCGCCAACGCGGCGCAGCTGTCGACCTGGGTCGACGAGGGTGCGGTCAGCCTGACGTACTACCCGGTCGCGATGCTCACGGCGAAGTCCAACGGCACGAAGTACTCGCTGCGCGCCGCAGCAGCGTCAGCGTGCGTCGCCACCCACGCATCAGACGCGTTCTTCAAGTTCAACAACGCGTTGCTGGAGCAGCAGCCGGATGTCGACGCCGACGGGTACTCCGACACCGAACTGGCCGACATCGCGCAGGCATCCGGGGTGTCGAACCCCAAGGTCGTGCGGGCCTGCATCGAGGACGGCGACTTCCTCTCGTGGGCGAAGAAGGCAACCGAGCGCGCGGTCGAGGAGATCCCCGACACCGAGGGCATCCAACTCACCGGCACACCGCTCGTGCTCGTCAACGGCTCGGTCTATGTCGGGGCGCTCGATGACCCGAAGGAGTTTGCCCAGTTCGTGTTGACGATCGACTCCGACGCTTACTATCAGACGTCGTCGCCGACACCGACGCCCACTCCCTGAGACGGGGAGCACCTCGGCGCCCCGATAGACTGGGCGCTCTGCCGACGTGGCGCAATTGGTAGCGCACCCGACTTGTAATCGGGCGGTTACGGGTTCAAGTCCCGTCGTCGGCTCCAGTAGGGCAATCGGATGCCGACCGGACGTTGTCATCGGGCGGTTACGGGTTCAAGTCCCGTCGTCGGCTCCAGTAGGGCAATCGGATGCCGACACCGACGTTGTCATCGGGCGGTTACGGGTTCACGTCCCGTCGTCGGCTCCACACGCGCCCCGTCCGGCAGAATGAACCGGTGACGTCCGGCAGAGCAGCGACGGCCCTCGGGCTTCTCGGTACTGCCCTCGTCGGTGCCCTCACCGCCCTTCAGGTGCGAGCTAACGGCCAACTCGGTCACCGCATCGACGACAGCACTCTCGCCGCGGCGTTCTCGTTCGGTTCCGGCCTCGTGCTCATCACCGTCATCGCGGCGTTGACGCCCGCGGGCCGTCGAGGAATCCGCGCGTTACGGGACGGCATCAGCGCTGGCGGCATCCGGTGGTGGATGCTGGCGGGCGGCCTCGCGGGAGCCTTCACGGTATCCAGCCAGAGCATCACGGCCGGCATCATCGGGGTGTCGCTGTTCACGGTCGGATTCGTCGCCGGCCAGATCGTCTTCGGCATCGTGATCGACCGGGTCGGTTACGGGCCGTCCGGCGTGGTCCCGGTCACGATCCGGCGGGTTATCGGCGGCGCTGTCGCCCTGCTCGCCGTCGGGATCTCGGTGACCGGGGGGAACCTCACTGGGGTGCCCTGGTGGATGCTGCTCCTGCCGCTCCTCGCCGGGGGCGGCGTTGCCTGGCAGCAGGCCACGAACGGTCGGCTTCGCGGCGCGACCGGCTCAGCGATAGCTGCGACCGCCGTCAACTTTCTTGGCGGAACGATCGCGCTCGTGCTGATCGCCGCTGTCCACGTGGCGATCGTGGGGTTGCCGGAGCGGTGGCCGAGCGATCCGTGGCCCTATGCGGGCGGCGCGCTGGGGGTCGGGTACATCCTGCTGTCGGCAGCTCTCGTCCGCCGCACGGGCGTGCTGTTGCTCGTGCTTGGCTCGGTGGTCGGCCAGCTGGCGACTGCTCTTGTTCTTGACGCGTTTTGGCCGGCGCCCGCAAGCCCCGGCCTTGGGCACGAGGTGCTGGTGGCTCTCATCGCCGTAGCGTCGGTCGCCATCGTGGTTGTGCCGTGGCCTCACACGCGGCCCGGAGCGCGCGCGTGAGGTGACGGACGCTCAGGACTCTTCGGGCGTGAAGGTCAGGGCGATCGAGTTCATGCAGTACCGGTCGCCGGTGGGCGTGCCGAATCCATCGGGGAACACGTGGCCGAGGTGGGATCCGCACTGGGCGCACCGCACCTCGGTGCGCACCATGCCGTGGCTGCGGTCCTCGATGAGTTCGACAGCCTCGGGGCGAACCGACTCGTAGAAGCTCGGCCACCCGCAGTGCGAGTCGAACTTCGTGCCGCTCTTGAACAGCTCGTTGCCGCACGCAGCGCAGGCGTACAGACCGGCTCGACTCTCGTCGAGCAGTTCACCGGTCCAGGGACGCTCGGTTGCCGCTTCGCGCAAAACCGCGTACTGGTCGGCGCTGAGCTCTGCGCGCCACTCGGACTCGGACTTCTCGGTGCGATAGGACATTGCTCCTCCTCACCACAAGTCAACACGAAGTGGCGACGGACTGTTCCACAATGGGGGCATGGTGTCATCCCCGGATGCGGAGGCCGGCCGTGTCGCGGAACGCTATCGCCGCTTCGCAACGCAGGAGGCGCCGGGGCGCTCTGACGTATATGAGGAATGGGCCAGGGGCGTCGCGGCCGATCCTGACGCGCAGCGCCTGCTCGCACGTATCCCCGAGGGGCGGCGTCAGCCTCCGCTCGTGTTCGCGGTGACCCGGATGCTGGGCGCGACCGAAGGCGGGTATGCAGCCTGGTCGCAGTGGCTGGCGGCGAACATCGACGGCGTGGCGGCGGAGTGCGCTGCGCGCGGTCTGCAGACCAACGAACCGCTGCGATGCGCAGCTCTGCTGCCCGCGCTGAGCCTCATCGACGGCCCGATTGCGCTTCTCGAGGTCGGCGCGAGCGCCGGCCTGTGTCTCTACCCCGATCGCTACTCATACCGGTACGAGAGTGGACAAGACCTCGACCCGGCCGGTGGTCAATCACCTGTCGTGCTTCGAAGCAGCGCCCGGGGTCTGCCGAGTCTGCACCTGCCCGAGGTCGTGTGGCGTGCCGGTATCGACCTGGCGCCGCTGGATGCGGCATCCGAGGCCGACCGTCGCTTCCTGACCTCGCTGGTCTGGCCGGGGGAGGAGGGGCGACGCGAGCGGATCGTCGCGGCGCTCGACGTCGTGCGTGCGGAACCCCCGACGCTCATTTCAGGAGATGCCACCGCCGACGGCCTGCTCGCGCAGCTCGCCGCCGAAGCACCTGGCGACGCCACGCTGGTCGTGACCACCCCGGGCGTGCTTCCCCACATCGCCAGAGCCGGACGCACGCGGGTCTTCGAGCACATAGACGCACTTCGCGCCGCACGCCCCGGTACACACTGGATCTCCATCGATCCGCCCGGGCTCCACGATCGCTGGGGCGCGGATGCCGCGGGCCGGCCCGGCTTCGTCCTGGGTATGGACGAGCGGGCGCTCGCCGTCGTCGACCCACTCGGCGGATGGGTGGAGTGGCGCGCGCCGGATGTCGGTGCTCGCCGATAACCTCTCACCGTGCCCCTGAACGAGCGTGAGCGCGCGATTCTCGACTTCGAGTCGTCGTGTCGGTTGCGAGGCTGGGCGAAAGAAGAACAGATCCGCCAGACGCTCGGCATGTCGCCCGCTCGGTATTACCAGTTGCTGGTTCGGATGCTGGATTCGGTCGATGCGCAGGCATACGATCCGCTGCTGATGGGCCGACTTCGCCGACTCCGCGAGCACGGCCGTGGCAGCAATCGATCCGGTGCGGCCAGTGGCGAGCCTGGCGCCCGCCCGCGCACAGTTTCCCTCGGCGGCATCGGTACGATCGTCTGATGCCGAACTCCGAGTTCCCGCGCGATCGATTCGACGACCTGCCCGAGGATGTCGGTCGAGTCGGTGCACACCGTGCGGAGCAGCCGCACATGCGCGGCGGAGTCGTCTTCTTCTGGGCGGCACTTGCCACTGTCATCCTGATCGCGGTGGGGATCTTCGCGATGTTCGTGGTTTCTGGGCGCATCGTGCTGTTTCCCGAGCCCACTCCCGAGCCCACCCCGACGGTCACCGTGGACCCCGTCGTCGACACGTCCTACTCGGTTCTGATCCTCAACGCGACGCCAGAGACCGGCCTTGCCACGCAGCTGAAAGACCAGCTCATCGCCGCCGGGTGGGTCCCCGACACCGTCCTGGCGGGGCAGGCCGGGACCGACGACTTCCCCGAGACGACGGTCTACTATGCGACGGATGCTGACTACGCCGCGGCGTTGGGCCTCGCTAACGTGATCGGCGGCGCGGCAGTGGCCCAGAGCGACATTTATCAACCGACCGACGACCCCGCAACCGAGGTCGACGAAGGCGCCACGAAGCAACTCACGATCGTCATCGGCCTCGACCGCACCGCGGCCGGTGCGCCCACTCCCGAGCCCACGGCCTGACCCGCGCGGCCCGCGTGTTTCCGGGCCGTAACAAGGTGAAGACGCGCGTGTCAATACTTCGTCCTACGACCGTTTCGGGTCGATTCCGGTGCATACGATGACGGTGTCCTACCAGCATCAGGAGTACCCATGGCCCAAGGCACCGTCAAGTGGTTCAACGCCGAGAAGGGATACGGCTTCATCACCGTCGATGACGGTCAAGACGTGTTCGTCCACTACTCGAACATCGACATGACCGGTTTCCGCGTTCTCGAAGAGGGACAGAAGGTCGAATTCACCGTCGGGACGGGCCAGAAGGGCCCGCAGGCGGAGTCGGTGCGGGTGGTCTAGCCACCGCGTCGACCAGGTTTCAGAAGAGACGGATGCTGCGGCATCCGTCTCTTCGTCGTCTTCGTCGTGCGCGGCTTGCACTCCCCATGGGCGAGTGCCAGAATGGGTTAGCACTCCAGATCGGTGAGTGCTAAGACCTAGCCCCGTCCGGGAGGGACGACACACATGGCAAAGATGATCGCTTTCGACGAGGAGGCCCGTCGCGGCCTCGAGCGCGGCCTGAACACCCTCGCCGACGCCGTCAAGGTGACGCTCGGCCCCCGCGGCCGCAACGTCGTGCTCGAGAAGAAGTGGGGAGCCCCCACGATCACGAACGACGGCGTTTCGATCGCCAAGGAGATCGAGCTCGAGGACCCGTACGAGAAGATCGGCGCGGAACTCGTCAAGGAAGTCGCCAAGAAGACCGACGACGTCGCCGGTGACGGCACCACGACCGCAACCGTGCTCGCCCAGGCGCTCGTGCGCGAGGGCCTGCGCAACGTCGCGGCCGGCGCCGACCCGATTTCGCTCAAGAAGGGCATCGAGAAGGCCGTCAAGGCTGTCACCGACGAGCTGCTCGCTGGTGCGAAGGAAGTCGAGTCCAAGGAGCAGATCGCCGCTACCGCGTCGATCTCCGCCGCTGACCCCGAGATCGGCGCCCTGATCGCCGAAGCCATCGACAAGGTGGGCAAGGAAGGCGTCGTCACCGTCGAGGAGTCGAACACGTTCGGCACCGAGCTCGAGCTGACCGAAGGTATGCGCTTCGACAAGGGCTACCTGAACCCCTACTTCGTGACCGACCCGGAGCGTCAGGAAGCGGTCTTCGAAGACCCCTACATCCTGATCGCCAACCAGAAGATCTCGAACATCAAGGACCTGCTGCCGATCGTCGACAAGGTGATCCAGGACGGCAAGGAGCTCCTGATCATCGCTGAGGATGTCGAGGGTGAGGCTCTCGCGACCCTCGTGCTCAACAAGATCCGTGGCATCTTCAAGTCGGCTGCCGTCAAGGCTCCCGGCTTCGGCGACCGCCGCAAGGCTCAGCTGCAGGACATCGCGATCCTCACGGGTGGCCAGGTCATCACCGAAGAGGTGGGCCTCAAGCTCGAGAACGCGACCCTGGACCTGCTCGGCCGTGCGCGCAAGGTCATCATCACCAAGGACGAGACCACGATCGTCGAGGGTGCCGGCGACGCCGCGCTCATCGAGGGTCGCGTGACCCAGATCCGTCGCGAGATCGACAACACCGACAGCGACTACGACCGTGAGAAGCTGCAGGAGCGCCTGGCGAAGCTCGCCGGCGGCGTTGCGGTCATCAAGGCCGGAGCGGCTACCGAGGTCGAGCTCAAGGAGCGCAAGCACCGTATCGAGGACGCCGTTCGCAACGCGAAGGCTGCCGTCGAGGAGGGTATCGTCCCCGGTGGTGGCGTCGCGCTCATCCAGGCCGGCACCAAGGCGCTCGGTTCGCTCGAGCTCAGCGGTGACGAGGCAACCGGCGCGAACATCGTCAAGGTCGCCATCGAGGCTCCGCTCAAGCAGATCGCACTCAACGCCGGTCTCGAGCCGGGTGTCGTCGCGAACAAGGTGTCGGAGCTGCCCGCAGGTCACGGCCTGAACGCCGCTACTGGCGAGTACGGCGACCTCTTCGCTCAGGGCATCATCGACCCGGCGAAGGTCACGCGCTCCGCGCTGCAGAACGCCGCGTCGATCGCGGGCCTGTTCCTGACGACCGAGGCCGTCGTCGCCGACAAGCCCGAGAAGGCTCCGGCCATGCCCGCCGACCCGTCGGGTGGCATGGACTTCTGAGTCCGGCTGCATTTCACACCGAAGGCCCCTCCCACGTGGAGGGGCCTTCGGTCGTTTTCGGTGCGATCAGCGGAACAGGCCGAGGGTCATCTGCTCGGCATCCGCGTACTGGTGTCCTGCCGCTTCCAGGGCGACGCCGATTGCGCTGAGGGCCTCCTCCACCTGAGCGTTGGCTGCGCGCCACTGGTCGATGACGCCGGCGAAGGCAAGAGATGCCGCCCCGGTCCAGTGCGACTGCAGGCCGGTGAGCTGGGCGAGCATGGTGTGCGTTTCTGCGCGGACGCGGTCTGCGGTGGCCCGCACACCTGCCGTTGCGGCAAAAACTGCGTCGCTGTCGACGGAATAGACGGCCACAAGAACCTCCCGGTGTCGTGAGTGTAGGTGACACGCTACGGTCGCGGCTCGCGTGTGCGCGGCGGCGGACCCCCTGTTCACAGAGGCCACGGCTGAGCCCCTTTTGGGGAGGAGAACTCGGTGCGCGGTGCTCAGGCCGGGGGGTCGCTCCGCAGATCAGCCGGCAGGCGGTCCAGCGGCTGCGTTTCGAGCAAGGCGTGCTCGGCCGGGTCAAGGTGCCTGGCGAGAGGGAATCCGACGCGGAATGTGGCGCCGCCACCGGGAGTGTCCATGACGCGGACCGAGCCGTGGAGCGACTCCACGATGGAAGCGACGATCGACAGCCCGAGTCCGGACCCGCCGGTCTCGCGCGTGCGCGAGTTGTCGGCGCGCCAGAACCGCTGGAAGATCTTGTCTTTGATCTGGTCCGGCACGCCTTCACCGTGGTCGACGATCTCGATCCAACCGGACTGCGCCGCGGCATCCACCCCGATGCGCAGCTCGATGGGAGAGTCGTCGGCGGTGAAACGGCGAGCGTTCCCGATGAGGTTCGTGATCACCTGACGAATGCGGTTCTCTTCGCCGAGCACGATCGGGGGGAGCGCGACAGGCGCCGACGATGACGGCCCGAGGTCCAGTGGCCCGATGACGATCTGCTCGGTGGTCGGCGCGGTGCCGCGCGCATCCCTCGGGCGGCGGCGCAGCAGGATGGAGCCCGCGCGGCTGAAGGCCGACCGTGGCCGTTTGGGTGTCTCAAGGGTGTCGGTTTCGGTCTGTGGCGGCCGCTGTTCGGTCGGCTCGACGATGGTCGTATCGATGACTGCGACCGGCCGCTGGGGAGCGGCAGCGCGCACGTCGAGGGCTGCATCGCGCGCGAGCGGCCGCAGATCGACTGGGGCGAACTGGATGTCTCGGCGTTCATCGAGCCGGGCAAGGGCAAGCAGGTCTTCGACGAGCAGGCCCATGCGCATGGCTTCTTTCTCGATCCGCTCCATCGACTGTGCGACATCCTGGTCGGTGCGGATGGCTCCCATCCGGTACAGCTCGGCATAGCCGCGGACGGTGACCAGAGGCGTCCGCAATTCGTGTGATGCGTCGCCGACGAACCGGCGCATCTGGCGCACCGTGGCGTCTCGCTGCGCCAGCGCGGCATCGATGCGCCCGAGCATGGCGTTGATAGCGGTCTTGAGTCTTCCAACCTCGGTGGCGGGGGCGATGTCGGTCATGCGCTGGCCGAAATCACCTGCCGCGATCTCCATCGCGGTGTTCTCGACCTGCGTGAGACTCCGGAACGCAAGGGTGACCAGCAGCCGGATCGCGACGGCGCCGAGCACGATCGTGATCACCGACAGGATGCTGTAGATGCCCAGATAGGTCGCGAGAGTCTGGGTCACTGTCGTCAGCGGAACCGCGATCATCTGCGTGTAGAAGACGGTGGTGCCTTTGACCTCGATGAGGGCTGATGCCGCTCGGAACTCTGTGCCGGGGATCGTGCCGGGGATCGTGAACGGCTCCTGCTGCTGGGTTATCGACGTCTCGGTCGGCAGGTATTCCGTGGGGAAGTCGGGTTCATTGCTCTGCCGTCCGCCGCCGGCGCTTGCAATGAAGTCGCCATCCTGGTTGTAGATTGCGACGAAATAGTCGGTCGGAACTGACTCGGCTTTCGGGACGAAGGCGGGGTCGGCGAGAAGGTCGATGTCGAACAGTGCGCTCACGCCGGCGCCGGCGAGCTGGGAGACCTGCGTGTCTACACTCGCCAGAAGTTGGCTCCGCAGGAACACCGTCGTTCCGATGCCGGTGGCGATCAGCCCGAGAGCCAGGATCGACACGGCAACGCCCGTCACCTTGGCGCGCAGGCTGAGGCTGCGCCACCACCCGGTGACGGCGTCGGTCTTGCCGGTCGTGGTGCTCACGCCGACTCCGACGGATGCCTCACGCCGACTTGCCGGCCTTCAGCATGTATCCGAATCCGCGTTTGGTCTGGATGAGCGGCTCGGACGAGTACGGGTCGATCTTGCGGCGCAGGTACGAGATGTAGCTCTCGACGATGCCGGCATCCCCGTTGAAGTCGTATTCCCAGACGTGGTCGAGGATCTGCGACTTCGAAAGCACCCGGTTCGGGTTCAGCATGAGGTAGCGCAGCAGTTTGAACTCGGTCGGGCTGAGGTCGATCGAGACATCGCCGACCGAGACATCGTGGGTGTCCTGATCCATCGTCAGCTCTCCGGCGCGGATGACCGACTCCTCGTCGGTTTGCATCGTGCGGCGCAGGATCGCCTGGATGCGCGCGACGATCTCATCGAGGCTGAAGGGCTTGGTGACATAGTCGTCGCCGCCGGCGTTCAGGCCGGTGATCTTGTCTTCGGTCTCGTCCTTGGCCGTCAGGAACAGGATCGGGGCGGTGTACCCCGCGCCGCGCAGGCGCTTGGTGACGCTGAATCCGTTCATGTCGGGCAGCATGACATCGAGCAGGATGAGGTCGGGTTCCTCTTCGAGAACTGCCGAGATCGTCGAGGCGCCATTGGCGACTGCCTTGACCTGATAGCCGGCGAACTTGAGGCTCGTCATCAGCAGGTCTCGGATGTTCGGCTCGTCGTCGACGACGAGGATGCGGGGTGCGCTCATGCCCCCATTATCGTGATTCCCCTGGTGTGGATGCTGGATATCGCGCGGATCGGCGGTTTCCCCCCCTCCCAGGCGTAGGAGGAACCCGCGGCGTAGGACGGTTCAGGTAGGCATCCTCCTACCTCGGCGAGATCGCCTACCTGCGGTAGACGGATGCCGGGCTGTGCAGGTCACGCCGCGAGTTTGTCGGCATCCAGGATCGTGTAGCTGTAGCCCTGTTCGGCGAGGAACCGCTGCCGGTTCTGCGCGAAGTCCTGATCAACCGTGTCGCGCGCGATGAGCGTGTAGAAGCTGGCAGTATTGCCCGACTGTTTGGGGCGCAGGAGTCGGCCGAGCCGCTGCGCCTCCTCCTGTCGGGACCCGAACGATCCCGACACCTGGATGGCGACGGATGCCTCGGGCAGGTCCACCGAGAAGTTTGCGACCTTCGACACCACGAGCACCGGAATTTTCCCCTCCCGGAAGCCGCGGTAGAGCTCTTCGCGCTCATCGACCGGGGTTGCGCCCGTGATCTGCGGGGCATCCAGCGCCTGCGCGATCTCGTCAATCTGGTCGAGGTACTGACCGATCACGAGGGTCTGTTCGCCGGCGTGCCGTGCCACGAGATCCTTCACGACGCCGATCTTCGCCGGGGCTGTGGCTGCGAGCCGGTACCGCTCGTCATCCGCTGCCGCCGCGTACTCGAGCCGTTCGCCGGCGGGAAGGTCGACGCGCACCTCGTAGCAGGCTGCGGGGGAGATGAAGCCCTGCGACTCGATCTCTTTCCAGGGGGCATCGAACCGCTTGGGGCCGATGAGGCTGAACACATCGCCCTCGCGGCCGTCTTCGCGCACGAGCGTCGCCGTGAGGCCCAGCCGTCGACGGGCCTGCAGGTCGGCCGTGAGCTTGAAGACGGGGGCTGGCAGCAGATGGACCTCGTCGTAGACGATGAGACCCCAGTCGAGGGCGTCGAGCAGCGCGAGGTGCGCGTACTGTCCCTTCCGCTTGGCGGTGAGGATCTGGTAGGTCGCGATCGTGACCGGCTTGACCTCTTTGGCCTGCCCCGAATACTCGCCGATCTCTTCGGGCGTGAGGCTCGTGCGCTTGAGCAGCTCGTCGCGCCACTGCCGCGCACTGACGGTATTGGTAACCAGGATCAGCGTTGTCGTCTTGGTGTCGGCCATCGCGCCTGCCCCGACGAGTGTCTTGCCCGCGCCGCAGGGAAGCACAACGACTCCCGACCCTCCGTCGGTGAACGCGTCGACAGCCTGCCGCTGGTAGGGGCGCAGGTGCCAGTCCTGCTCGGCGAGGTCGATCGGATGCGGCGTTCCGGGTGTGTAACCAGCGAAGTCTTCGGCGGGCCAGCCGATCTTCAGCAGCTCCTGCTTGATCTGCCCCCGCGCCCAGGCGTCGATGACGTACGTGTCGGGGGCGGGATGCCCCACCAGCAGTGGCTGGATGCGCTTGTTCTTCGTGACCTCGGCCAGCACCGCAGCATCCGTCGACCGCAGCACGAGCACAGGCTCCTCGGAGTCGTCGACGGTGTCGCGCTCGATCACGAGGCGGCCGTACCGGCCGACCGTTTCGCGGATGTCGATAGCCACCGACGGCGGCACGGGGAAGCGGGTCCACCGGTCGAGGGTGCCCAGCATGTCTTCGGCCGTGTGCCCGGCCGCCCGGGCATTCCACAGGCCGAGCCGCGTGATGCGGTACGTGTGGATGTGCTCGGGAGCGCGCTCGAGTTCGGCGAAGATCGCGAGTTCGTGGCGTGCGGATTCGGCATCCGGATGTGCCACCTCAAGCAGCACTGTCCGGTCGCTTTGCACAATGAGAGGGCCGTCAGCCATAGCGGTCCAGTCTACCCGCGAGGTGGTGGGGCGGACGGCTCTCAGGCCGGCGAGACGTTCACGATGGTCGAGATCGGGAGGGTGCGTTCGACATCCGCTCCCCGGTCTCTGCCCCGCAGCCGGCCGCCGCCGAGCCCCGTGGCCTCCAGCGTGAACGTGCGGGTTTCGGCGTCGCTGATCTGCGCCGTGACCACGATGATCGACTTCGTGCGCACCGCCTGCTCAAGCTCGCGCTCCAGCCAAGCGGCGTCGCCATCGCCGCCCGAGGCGCGGAGCGACCCGATGAGACGCGCGTAGACGTCGCCCGCCGGTTCTGCGGAAGCAGTCTGCGCCGCGGTTCGGCGTCGGAGTGACTCGGGCGCTCCGTGCTCGTCGAGCGCGACGACGGGGTAGCGCGCATCGGCCAGTGCCCAGAACAGGTGATCACGACCGACCCGGCTCACGAGCACATCGCCGTGGCGCACCAGGCCGACGGGGCGCAGGGCCTGGTCGATGACGACGAGATCGAGCAGGTGCGGATCGCTGCTCTCGACGATCGTGTTGGGGCTCGCGGCATCCGAGCGGACTGTGACCGAACCGTGCCGGGAGGCTGTCGTGTCGATGACGTAGTCCAGCGGTTGCGGGATGCCGGTGAGCGACAGCTCGCGCAGGAAGTCGCGGATCGAATCGGCGCTCTCCCCGTCGGTGAGGCCGGCCCCGATCGTCTCAGCCGTGAACCGGTACGTCGAGGCCTGCGCACGGGATTCGCGCCGCGCGATCCTGCGCAGGCGCAGGTCGAGCCGGGGGGCGAGTGGGCCGGGAGCGACAGCGGTCAGGTCCGCCTGCAGGTAGATCCGGTCGATTTCGGCGGGAAGAGCATCGCGCAACGCATCAGTGTCGAGACCTGTGCCCTCGATGAGTCCACGTGACCACGGCGGGACCGTTCCCTCTGCCGCGAGGATGCCCCACCGCTGCGCCGTCTGTCGCAGCGCCGCAGCCCGCGCCGGCCATTCCGGGCTCAACGGGTACGTGCCCGCCCAGCCGGCAGGGTCGACGATTCCACCCTGCGGGGTGCGCAGCCCCGCTGGGAGACTCCGACGATAGCCGTCGGCGATCGCCGCCCACCGCGCGACGGTGCCGCCATCCAGCCACTGTTCGCCCGTGGCGGTGACGACGAGCTCCCGCCCGATCGGCGTGAGCAGTCCTGCGGCGAGACCTGCGGCGATCAGATCGTCGAGGTCCTCGGGCGCGCCGATCGCGCCTGACTCAGTGAGGCGCTTGCGGTCTGCAGCGCTAACTGCGCCTGCGCCGGTGAGAGTCAGCGGAACGTGCAGGGCAGCCAACAGCACGTCGGCCAGCGACGCGGACGCCGTGAAGATCCGCTCTGCCGCGCTCGCGGTCTCGGCCGCCGAAGCTGGGACGGGGGCGGGCGACGCGCTCGCGGTCTCGGCCACGTCGGCGGGCGGATCCGCGAGTCCGGAGCCGCTCGCGGCCGCAGCGATCCGCTCCTGCACCGGGGCATAGACCGCGCCGCCGGGCCGGGCCAATCCCCAGGCCACGATGGTCGGGGCGGCGACATCATCCGTGCCCGCGGCGACGAGGGCGGTCAGTTCGCGACGGTCGAGCCGTGCCAGCGCCCGGTCTATCGACGCCGGATCGAGCAGCGCCTCGGCGGCATCGAAGAAGTCGCGCCAGGATGCCGCGGGCGAGACGCCACGCCGGGTGAACAGATCAGCGAGGGCGTTGTCATCGAGCGATGCCAGCCAGGTGGCGAGTGTGCGCTCGTCGCCCGCCATCTATTGGCTCCGGTTCGCCCGCGCCCTTCGCACGAACGTCATGATGAGCACCGTCAGCAACATCGCGAACGCGAGGATCGGTGCGACGTAGACGACGATGCCGACAGCGGGCCACAGCCCGGTGCTGAAGTCGGCGTGCGAGGCGGAGCCGATGAGAATCGCGAAGAACGACAGAACCGAGAGCGCCAGCAGCCCGAGAGACATCGACGCGAGCACGCGGTCGATCGTGCGAACCGGGAGGTCGCTGCCAGGGCTTCGCGTGCTCATCCGCCCCAGACTACTCCGTCGCGGTGCTCTAGGCTTAACCGGGGATCGATCGGTCCCTGCGTCACTCCTGCCGCCCAACCGCGGCGCCGTTCAGAACGAGGTTTCCCATGCCCACCGGCAAGGTCAGGTTCTACGACGAGGAAAAGGGCTTCGGCTTCATCTCCTCCGACGAAGGACAGGATGTCTTCCTTCATGCCACCGCGCTGCCCGCTGGGGCCACGGTGAAGGCTGGCACGCGCCTCGAATTCGGTATCGCCGACGGAAAGCGCGGCCCGCAAGCGTTGTCGGTGCGGGTGCTTGAGGCGCCCGCCAGTCTCGCCAAGCGCTCCCGCAAGCCCGCCGACGACATGGCGATCATCATCGAGGATCTCGTGAAGCTGCTCGATGGTGTCGGTGGGGACCTGCGGCGCGGTCGTTACCCGAGCAGCGCACACGGTGCGAAGGTCGCCGCCGTGCTGCGCAAGGTGGCCGATGAGCTCGACGCCTGATCCGGCGCTGCTTGCCGCACACGACCTCGCTCTCGCGGCACTGCACGAGATCACTCCGGCGGCTACCGTGGGCCCGACTGCCGGGTACGCCGTGGAGTCGGACGGCGTCGTCTCGCTGCGGTTCGAGACGACCCTGCGCGGGTATCCCGGGTGGTTCTGGACGGTGAGTGTCGCCCGGGTCGGCGAGGAAGAGCCCACTGTGCTCGAGGCTGAGCTTCTGCCCGGCGAGGATGCGCTGCTCGCGCCGGAATGGGTGCCGTGGGCGGTGCGTCTGGCTGACTACCAGGCAGCTCAGGCGGCGTTGGCAGCAGAGGCGGCATCCAGTGACGAGGATGACGACTCCGACGAGGCTGACGGAGACGAGGGCGACGACGAAGACGACGACCTCGATGACGTTGATGATCTGGATGCCGACGACTTCGACGAGGACGGGTCGCGGCTCTTGCACAGCGGCGACGTCGACGGTGTCGACATCGATGAGCTCGACGAGGACGCTGAGGAAGACGGCGCTGAGGACGACGCTGACGACGAAGCCACCGACGTCGACCCGGACGACAGTGACCCCGACGAGGACTAGAGCCGCTCGGCGGTGTACTCGATCGCCCCGATGAGCCGGCGCACGTCGTCCTCGTCGATAGAGACGAACGTCGCGATGCGCAACTGGTTGCGTCCGAGCTTGCGGTACGGCTCGGTGTCGACGATGCCGTTCTCGCGCAGGCTCTTGGCGATGGCTGCGGCATCCACGCTTTCGTCGAAGTCGATTGTGACGACGACAGGTGAGCGGTCAGCGGGGTTCGTGACGAACGGGGTCGTGTAGGCGGTCGCCTCGGCCCACGCGTACAGGGCCGCCGAGGTGGCTGCAGTCTTGGCTCCGGCCCAGGCGAGTCCGCGGTTGTCGAGGATCCAGCGCACCTGCTCATCGAGCATGAGGAGGGTGGCTACCGCCGGAGTGTTGAGTGTCTGGTTCAACCGGGAGTTGTCGATCGCGTTCTTCAGGCTCAAGAACTCGGGGATGTAACGGTCGGATGCCGCGATCCGCTCGATCCGCTCGATTGCCGCAGGCGAGACGAGGGCATACCAGAGCCCACCGTCGGAACCGAGGTTCTTCTGCGGGGCGAAGTAGTAGACGTCGGCCTGGGTGGCGTCGAAGTCGATACCGCCGGCCGCGCTGGTGGCATCGATGACCGTCAGCGCACCAGGGTCTGCGGTGACGCGAGTGACGGGAGCTGAGACGCCCGTCGAAGTCTCGTTGTGCGGCCAGGCGTAGACATCCACGCCCTCGACCGGTTCGGCGGTCCCGCCGGTGCCCGGCTCGCTCTTGCGGACATCCGGTGCCTCGAGCCACGGGGCTTTCGCGGCCGCGGCGAACTTCGAACCGAACTCCCCGAACGCGAGGTGCTGGCTGCGACGCTCGATGAGGCCGAACGCTGCAGCATCCCAGAACGCCGTCGAACCGCCGTTGCCGAGGATGATCTCGTAACCTTCCGGCGCGCGCAGCAGATCGGCCAGACCCTCGCGGGTGCTCGCGACGAGGTTCTTGATGGGGGCCTGGCGGTGCGACGTTCCGAGGAGCGATGCCCCGCGCGTGACGAGAGCTTCGAGCTGAGCGCCACGGACCTTGGAGGGTCCGCAGCCGAATCGGCCGTCGACGGGAAGCAGTTCGCGGGGCAACTCGACCATGTCCCGATTCTAGGGTTGCGCCGAGGACGGCCCGGACCGGGGGCCGGGGAAAAGGCTAGGCTCGTCTTACCCCCACGAGGATGCAGACACGAGGATCCCGCATGACAGATCTCATCGATACGACGGAGATGTACCTTCGCACCATCCTCGAGCTCGAAGAAGAGAACATCACTCCGCTTCGGGCGCGGATCTCGGAGCGGCTCGGCCACTCGGGTCCGACGGTTTCGCAGACGGTGGGACGCATGGAGCGCGATGGCCTGGTCGTCGTCACCGAGGATCGGAGCCTCGAGCTCACCGACCTCGGGCGCCAGAAGGCCATCGATGTCATGCGCAAGCACCGCCTGGCTGAGCGGCTGCTTTCCGACGTGATCGGACTCGATTGGGCGTACGTGCACGATGAGGCCTGCCGGTGGGAGCACGTCATGAGCGAGCAGGTCGAGCGCCGGCTCGTCGAGCTGCTCGATCACCCCACCGAGTCGCCCTACGGGAACCCGATTCCGGGGCTCGATCAGCTCGGTGATGTTCCGGCGCTGACGTTCGAATCCGGTGTGGTGGGGCTCGTTCGCAAGCTCGATGCCGCCGGCGAGCCGATCACGGGAACAATCCGTCGGCTTGCCGAGCCCGCTCAGGTCGATCCCGAGTTGCTGCAGCAGCTCAAGGGCGCCGGGGTGCTGCCCGGGGCTCACGGAAGCTATCGCTACAACGAGGGGTACGTCCTTGTTGAGATGGATGGCGCGGATGAGGGTCTCGAACTGCCGGTCGAGGTCGCGGGACATATCTTCCTCGTCGACGACCGCGTGTGACTGCGGGCAGTCCGTCACTTCCTCCCCACCCCGCACGGAGGGGTTATCTCCGGCCGCCAGCGTGACATGTTCGTTACCTTCGGGTAGCCTCGTACAGTCCGAGCGAGTCCAGCACGACCTCGGACCCCGATCGAATTGCCTCGCGGCTCGTCATTCGAACGGTGACCCCCGTGATCGAGCGGAACGCAGGTTCCGCACCGAAACGTGACGAGTCGGCGCTCCGGCGCAGAGGCGCCGGAGGACTTAGTTGGCTGAAGAGAACGATTCGACCGCGGTGGATGCCGAGGCCGCGACGACCAGAAAGACCTCGCGTCTTGCCCGCATCCGTCGCGGGGCCGTCGACAAGCCCGCAGGCAAGACCGCACCCGCGGCATCCGTTGCCCGGCCGGCAGGCCGTACTCCCAAGGCGAGCGTGCGTGGTCCGGTTCGCAACATCGCAACCCTCGTGATCGTCGGCGGCCTCGTGGCCACTGTCGCCCTCCCGGCATACGCGTCCTTTCAGCAGCCCGATGAATCGGTGACCCTGCAGCAGGTTGCCGAGGGCGACGCGCAGTCGATCGTGATCGCGTCGGATGCGGCGACGACCGACCTCAACCGCGAGAGCTACTCGGCCACCACTCCCGAAGAGATCGAGAAGAAGAAGGCTGAAGAGGCTGCGGCCGCTGCGGCTCGTGCGGCTGCTTCGCTCGCGTCCAGCAGTTCCGCATCGGTCAACATCAACATGGTGGCCCCGGGGTCCGGGGCCGTGCGCTGGCCCGTGGCGAGCTTCCACAGCGACTGGGCGATCAACGGGTTCCGCACACCCACGCGTCCGAACCACAACGGCCTCGACATGCTCAACTCGGGCGGAACGCCGATCTTCGCGGCAGCCGACGGAGTCGTGCGTGTCGCGCAGGACGGCCTCGGCGGCTACGGGAACGCTGTCGTGATCGACTCGGTCATCGGTGGTCAGGTGGTCACGACTCTGTACGCGCACATGATCTGGGGAAGCCGCACCGTGGGCGCCGGACAGACCGTGTCGGCCGGCCAGATGATCGGTCTCATGGGTCAGACCGGATCTGCCACGACCACCAACCTGCACTTCGAGGTGCGAGTCGGCGGTGCGCTCGTCGACCCCATGGCGTGGCTGAACGCCAACGCCGGCTGAGCGCCGGTTTCGTTCCTCGACACGCCACGTTCCGTTCACCCTCGTTGACCTTCGGGTGTCGTGAGGTGCATTAGCCTTATCGCGACGTGTAAGAGAACGGGAGAGAGTCCGATGGGCAGCACACCGCGCAGCCGAACCACGGTTGCACTGGGGCGCCTCGTCCTTCGGCATCATGTTCTCGGACACCGCAGCTGTGCTGTGGTTCCAGGGCGCTGTCTGTAGAGACAGCGCCTTTTTTCATGCCTTGCGCGCTCTGATCACGTCGAACGTCGAAGAATCCCGGGAAGCCGTCTCGGGCCGTTCGAGAGGACAGCAATGCGCACTCTGGTGTTGAATGCGGGCTACGAACCGCTGGCCGTCGTGTCGTTCAAGCGGGCGCTCGTGCTCGTCATGAACGACAAAGCCACCGTCATCGAGCACATCCCGGAGGATCCGGTCTGGGGTACGGACGGGGCGCACGATCGGCCCGCGGTGATCCTGCTCAGCCGCTACGTTCGGGTTCCTGGCGGACGCACCATCCCGGTGACCCGTCGCGGGGTTCTTCGCCGAGACGCGCATCGCTGCGGATACTGCGGCAGATCGGCATCCACGATCGACCACATCCTGCCGCGCTCTCGGGGTGGCGCTGACTCGTGGGAGAACCTCGTGGCGTGCTGCCTGAAGTGCAACAACCTCAAGAGTGACCGCACGCCGCAGGAGATGGGTTGGGAGCTGCGCCTGACGCCGGGAGCGCCGCGCGGAGCGCAGTGGACGGTGCGCGGCACCGATCGCACCGACCCGTCGTGGGAGCCCTATCTCGCGCTTGCTGCCTGACTCTTACGCGGGTGGCTCCAGGACGCCGAGCCAACGGCGCAGAATCGGCTCGAGTGTTTCGGCATCCGTCCCCAGCTCCTCGATGATGCGGTGCTCGCCGGCCATGTGCGCGGTAAAGGCTTCGTCGATGAGGGCGAGTCCGGCATCCGTCAGGCCAATGAGCCTGCCGCGCGCGTCGGATGCTTCGGGGCGGCGTTCGACGAGCCCACGGGCGATGAGGCGATCGACGCGTTTGGTGAGGCCGCCGCTGGTGACCATCGTGTGGTCGGCAAGCTCACCGGCCCGCCGCTGGTAGGGCGCGCCTGCGCGGCGTAGGGTCGCGAGGATGTCGAACTCGGCGTAGCTGAGGTCGAAGCTTGCGTAGACCTCATCGAGACGGCGGTCCAGGAGCAGTCCGATGCGGTGCAGACGCCCGATGATGCCCTGGGGGAACGTGTCGATGTCGGGACGTTCGCGGCGCCATTCGGCTTGGATCTGCGTGACGCGGTCGGGGGCGGCATCCATGGATCCACGATAGGGGAATAAATCTTCCACGGAAGCTATTGTTAGCTTCCGTGGAAGATAAATCCGTGAGGTGGCTCCTGCTGACCGCGATCGCACCGATCGCCTGGGGCAGCACGTACTTCGTGACGCGGCAGTTCCTGCCCGCCGATGCTCCGCTGTGGGGTGCGCTGTTTCGTGCCCTGCCGGCGGGACTGATCCTGTTGCTGATCTCGCGCCGCCTCCCGCGCGGGGTGTGGTGGTGGCGTGCCGCGGTGCTCGGCATCCTGAACGTCGGCGGCTTCTTCGTCCTCGTCTACATCGCCGGCCAGCGCCTGCCCTCGAGTGTTGCGGCGACAGTCATGTCGGCGTCAGCTGCCGCCATGATGCTGCTGGCCTGGATGCTGCGCCGGCAGCGGCCGCGCGTGCTTGCGGCCGTCGGCGCGGGGATCGGGCTCCTCGGTGTCGCGCTGCTAGTTGGTGTCGGTGGCGAGCCCGTCGACGGATGGGGGCTCGGTGCCGCGTTCGCCGGGATGATCTCCTCCTCGCTCGGGTTCGTGCTGACGGGGCGGTGGGGCAACGAGATTCCGGGACTCACGATGGCGTCGTGGCAGCTGACGATGGGCGGCCTCATGCTGCTGCCCGTCGCGCTCATCGTGGACGGTCCGCCTCCCGCGCTGACCCCGACCTCATTCGTTGGGTTCGCCTACCTCTCGCTCGTGTCAACAGCGCTCGCCTTCACCGTCTGGTTCGCGGGCCTGCGGCGCCTGCCAGCCGCGACCGTGGGGCTTGTCGGACTGCTCAACCCCGTGACCGGCGTGGCACTGGGCGTCTTCCTCGCGGGGGAGTCGTTCGGTCTTGCGCAGGTGGCGGGGCTTGGCCTCGTGCTCACCGGGATCGTGCTGGGTGCGGTCGTGCCCCGCCGGGCGCGCTCTCGGGAGGGGATGGCTCCTCGGGAGGGCGCGGATGCGGCATCCACCCTCCCGAGTGACCCGAACCTCCCGAGTGCGCGGGCGGGGGCGCCTGTTGTGGACGGATTCCTGCCAGTCCAGGATGCGCCGCCTGTCGTGTCGGCGCGGCGTGATGGGATGTGAGCATGACGCGCGCGCTCGTGGTGATCGATACGCAGTGGGGGTTCGATGACCTCGACTTCTGGGGTCCGACCGCAAATCCCGACTGTGAGGCTAATGTCGCGCGGCTGATCGAGGCGTTCGCGGGGGAGC
>NZ_DCBW01000021.1:0-48176 GCF_002313585.1 Microbacterium sp. UBA1097
CTAAGGCGAAGTCGACGGCATCCCGCGCCATGATCCGGTACGTGGTGAACTTGCCGCCGGCGATGACGGTCAACCCCGGGACGGGCGAGGCGACCGCGTGCTCGCGCGACACCTTCTCTGATGCGGTGCCGTCCTTGGTGCCCGGCTGCAGCAGCGGGCGCAGCCCGGCCCACGTGCCGATGATGTCGTCGTGTGTGAGCGCCTTTTCCAGCACCGCATTCGCCTCGTCGAGCACGTAGTTGATGTCGCGGGCGTGTGCGGCGGGATTGACGAGGTCTTCAGTCCAGGGGGTGTCGGTCGTGCCGATGACCCAGTACCGCGACCACGGGATCACGAAGAGGACGCTCTTCTTCGTCTGCAGGATCAGACCCGCGTCGCCCTCGATCCGGTCGCGGGGGACGACGATGTGTATGCCCTTGGAGGCCAGCACCCGCAGCCCGCCGGTCTCGCCGGCGAGAGCCTGAGACTGCTCGGTCCAGACACCGGTTGAGCTGATGACATGGCGCGCCTTGACGGCGATCACGCGATCCGTCTCGAGGTCGCGCAGCAGCGCCCCGTCGACGACACCGGCGCCGTTCTTGGTCAGCTCCACCACCTGTATGCGCGTGGCCGCCTGTGCCCCGTACCCCGCCGCGGTGCGCACGAGTGTCGTGACGTATCTCGCGTCGTCCACCGTCGCGTCCCAGTACTCGATCGCCCCGACGGCCGCCCGCGCGCTGAGGTCCGGGAAGACCCGGTCGAGGTCGGCACGGCTGAGGTGGCGATGCCAGGGGAGGGCGCGCTTTCCCCGTCGGAGGGTCGCGAGCACGTCGTAGAGGGCGATGCCCGCGCCCACGAAGGCACGCTCCCATACCCGGTGGCGCAATGGGTAGAGGAACGGCACGGGGCGCACTAGGTGAGGGGCCACGGTGGTCAGGAGGAGGTCGCGCTCGGCTAATGCCTCGAACACCAGCTTGAAGTCGAGCATCTGCAGGTAGCGGAGACCCCCGTGCACGAGCTTGCTCGAGCGAGACGATGTTCCCGCGCCCCAGTCCTGCGCCTCGACTACCACGGTCTCGAGACCCCTACTCGCCGCATCGAGGGCGATGCCGGCACCGGTGATGCCGCCTCCGATCACCAGGACATCGAGCTCTCGCCCCGGTCGTGAGCTCTCGGATAGACGCGCGAGGGCGCGGTCGCGGGATTCCTTCGTGAGGCGAGTGTCGAGCATGGCGTTCCGTTCTTGAGGACCGGCGGAATCTCCCGCGGACAGCCTGAAGCGTATTAGCCTTGGGACGTATGGTGCCAAATCGCGCATGGATCCTGCACGAATGTGCAGAAGAGTTATGAGTAAGGACGAAATGATCCTGGCGGCGGCCTCGATGTACTACCTCCAGGACATCAAAATGGAGACGATCGCTCAGCGGTTGCACATGTCGAGATCGACCGTGTCACGACTTCTCAAAGAAGCCCGGTCGTCAGGGCTCGTCAGCGTGACGCTGCGCCCGACCCCCTCACATGCCCCGGAGGTTGCCCACCTCATCGCGGAGCAATTCGGCGTCGAGGCCTATGTGGTGCCCGTCAGCGACTCCGCATCGATGCAGAAGCGTCTGGATCAGGTGGCCACCGCCACAGCCAAGATGGTGACCGACTGGTTCGATTCAGACATGATCCTCGGGATCGCGTGGGGAAGAACTCTCGGCGCGGTGTCGCAGCATCTCACGAAGAAGCCGACGCGCGGAAGCGTCATCGTTCAGCTCAACGGGGGTGCGAACAACCGCACGTCGGGCGTCGACTATGTGGACAACCTGATCTCTCGATTCGGTGAGGCGTTCGATGCGCGGGTGCAGTCGTTTCCGGTGCCTGCCTTCTTCGACTATGCCAGCACGCGACACGCGATGTGGCGTGAGCGCTCCATCGCGCGGGTGCTCGAGGTGCAGCGGCAGGCGGACATCGCCCTGTTCTCGATCGGTGCCGTGACTGGCCAGGTGCCTAGCCATGTCTACTCGGCGGGGTACCTCGAACCAGACGACATTCGTGTGCTCGAGTCGGCCGGAGTGGTCGGCGACGTTTGCACGGTGTTCCTCCGAGCCGATGGGACGTACGAAGACCTTGCCTTGAACGAACGTGCAACCGGTCCCACGCCAGCGGAGCTCACGCGCATACCGCGTCGCGTGTGCGCCGTCGCCGGAGAGAACAAGGTCATCCCTCTACTGGCGGCTCTTCGCGCGGGAATAATCACGCAGCTCATCCTTGATGAGCAGACCGCCCGCGAACTGCGACGCCGTATCACCTAGATAATATGAGGTGCGGTCATCGTGAAGATGCCTTTCGAGTGGGTTGTAGGAGATTCCTCGAAGGGACTACACGGTGACCGCGCCCACGTCTACGACGAGCGGACGGGCCACCGCGAACTACACCACGATAAGGGGCACTACTGGCGAGTGGCGCGAAGCACTGAGCCTGGGCGTCAAGCACCAGCGACAGTCTCGAAGAGCGCCTCCCTCAGACGATCGGGTGGGACGGTTTGGCGCCGAGCAGGCTGCGAAGGCGCGCGGATACTCATCATCGAGCTCGTCAGCGCACCCCAGCGGTCCCAGATACCCGACAATAGTTCCCCTTCGCGATAGACGGTCGCTCGCAATCAGCGGAGCACTTCCTAGTCGACGGTACTGTCCGCATTGACCGCGACGTGGACGGTCCATACAGTGCTGGCATCATCGGTAGCCGCGCAGGTGAATGCGGTCCCTGCGGCCGCGCTGGGCGCGGCCGGGCAGTCGACTTGGAATGTCTCACCCATTTGCTCGCCTGCCCGCGCCGCGATCTTTGCTCGACGACATTCTCATCGAGCACAGAGGCGGACACCACCAGCACCGGCCGAACGATTAAGAAGATCACCATCAGCGACGACACAACCCGAGCAAAGATCAACTCTCGCTTCTTCGTGGGTCGACGCACGGCGTGACGAGAACTACGACCGCGAGAACAAGAACAAATGCTGCGAGCACCATGGCGATGTTGACGAATCCGAGCAACTTGGCGAGCCCGGGATGTCGACCGGAGAGGGACCAGACAACGACATGACCGATGCGGGGCCGACGCTCCCTGCGGTGGACACCATGTGGACACAACCCGCGCAGATTCAGACCGAGTCCGCTGATCAGAACCGAACGACACGAGAGTTGATCGCAGCCCGCACCCCTTGATTCTCCGCGGCAGGACGTCCCAACCCCCGCAATTCCGCGCTCCTCCGGCAGCGACCAAATCCGGCCGTCAGCAGTTTCGACTCCCGCCGTCGCGTCGAGGAGTCTCGACTTTCCGGCGAGGGATACGATGGTGAGCCTGTCGACGCTCGTCCTAACCGTGACACTCATCGTCTCAGTGGTTCGCTCCGTGATCGGCCAGGTCACCGTCACGGGGCTCGAAGCGCACTCCCCCGAATAGGGCGCCTGCCCGAGCATCATCGAGTCGGAGAGTTCGACGGTGTAAGGGCCACTGCTGCACTCGAACTCGACAGCGACCGAGCGGGCACCGGCCTCAAGGGGGAAGTCGACCCCGGGAAAGCCCGTCGGGCCGGTGCCGGAGACTCCGGCAGGCGAAGGTGATGCCGAACCGGTCGGCGTGGGCGCGCCCAAAGCCTGCCCCGCGCATCCGGTCAGCGCGATGGATGCCGCAGCGACCGCACCGATCAGCATTCCCCGACGCATCAGTCATCCGTCGTTCATAAGCCCCCGCTTCGATCGAACGCAACAGCGTGGGCGCGGACGTCGTGGGCGCGGATGCGGCGCGAAACCGCCGCCGCGAACGCGACCACCGCCTGCAGCAGGAGCAGCAGCGAGAGGGCGACGATCCCCTCGACGAACGCGACGTCCGAGGTCAGCAGGATCGTCGCGAGCGTCGATCCGAGCGCGACGGTGACGACGAAGTCGAAGGCGTTGAGTTGCGCGAGCTTGCGTTCGCCCAAGATCCGGATCGAGGCGATGAGGAACGCGTAGGACGCGATTCCGACGAGAAGCACTCGGACGATATCTGACCAGCTGTCGAACCACATGTCGCGAGAGTAGGTCGACTCGCGATGCGCCGGAACACCCTTGCGCAGGCCGCCGGATGCCGATCTGAGCGCCGAGCCGCATCCGATGCTTTAGGTCGCCTCCTCCCCAGGAGGCTAAAACAAATCCCTGTCCACAGGCACTTTTCGTGCGCGGGCCGCGGGCTGTCAATGTCGGAGGTTGGTGATGTAGTGAAGACATGAACATCCTCACGGCAATGCGCGAGCGGCTCGATCTGCTCGCTGTGTTCGCCGAGCTGGATGTCGAGCCCACGGGCCTGCCCACCGGCGCAGCGGCGCTGTCCGACGCCTCCGTGCTGGAGGTGCTGCGTCATGTCACGGCGATCGCCAATGATGCCGAGCGCCTCCAGTCGGTGATCGCCGGCGTCGCCGCGACCAGGTCCCGGCGCGAACAGGGGCATTCGGGACTGGCCGCGGGCCAGGGGCACGCGTCGCCTGCCGCGCTGATCCAGTCGATCACGGGCGGAAGTCGCGCTGACGCGCTGCGGCAGCTGCGCGTCGGGGCCGCCCTGCTCGATGAAGGTGAGACGTCAGGCGCGCCGGCGGACGCCGGGAGCAGCGGCGCTCACGATCACGACGACGCACCATCGCCCGACGTGGATCCCTTGAGCGCTGCTCCATCCGTCCGGGAGCCGTGGCACGCGCCTCTCCGGGCGGCTCTCCTCAACGGCCGACTGACACCGTCGCAGCACGATGCGATCCGCGGCGGACTCGGGGAGCCCGAAGCCGAGGGCGTCGACCCGGACTCAGCGGCTCTCGCGTGGTCGGTCGCGGCGGAGACACTCGTCGACGAGGCGGTCGAGGGCGCATCGGTCGAGGAACTGCGAAGCCGGGCGCGGCAGATGCGCGACATCCTCGACCCGACCGGGGCGGCGTGCCGGTTCCAGAACCGCTACGAGAAGCGCTCCATTCGGATGTGGATCGACCAGCACGGCCAACATCACGGCCACATCGCGTTCGACGACGAGATGGCGCTGTTCGTGCGGTCGATGCTCGCTGCGGCTCTGCGACCCCGGCGCGGCGGGCCGCGGTTCGTCACGGATGCCGAGCGCGCCGCCGCTGCGGACCTCGTCGCCGACCCGCGCAGCAACGAACAGCTCGAGTATGACCTTCTCGTCGACGTTCTTCGCGCAGGAGCTGTTGCCGACGCCGCCGACGTCTTCGGTGTCCGCCAGCCCGGGGTGCGGATGGTCATCGTCAAGGACCAGTCGGGACCGCGCGACCCGCTCGGCCGCCTCATCGCCACAGGTCACGCCGAGAACGACGGAGACACCCTCCCCGGGGCGATCATCGACCGGACCCTCTGCCAGCACGGCTCCATCGACGTGACGGTCGACAGCCGGGGCAATCCCCTGGACCTCGGGCGCGAGCAGCGACTGTTCAGCACGAAGCAGAAGCTTGCGCTCGCGATCCGCGACGGCGGGTGCGCCGGGATCGGATGCCCGGTGCCCGCCGCCTACTGCGAATCGCACCACATCGACCACGTTGCACACGGCGGCAGGACCGACATCGACCGCGGCATCCTGCTGTGCCGGTTCCATCACATGCAGCTTCACAACAACGGGTGGCGAATCGTTCGCGACGGGCTCGGCCCGTTCACCCTCGTTCCGCCGCCTGGCCACCGATCACCGGACGGGACAGAAACACCTGCTCGGCAGCTCCGGACGAAAGCGCCGTGGGCCTGGGCGTGGGATCCGCCCCCGCCGCCAGAACGTCCGCCCTGGCGAACGCCGCCTTCGCCTCCTGCACCGCCCGGCGCGGCGGGGTTAGCGCCGCCCACGCCCGCACCTACTGCACCGCCCGACCAGGCCTGGTCAGCGCAATCCGCGCCCACACACGCTGCACCACCAGCGACGGCATCGAGCACGTCAGCACCGCCGGGATCGCGCTACAGCGCTGCCCCGTGAGCAATGGGACGTGCCGCCTGTCGTCAGCTCGTCACATCGTCACGCCGCCAGGTCAGCGCCAGGAACACGCCGATCAGCGCGACCACCGCGCCAAAGCCAGCCGCGAACCATGGGGTATCGAGCGGAATGTCGAGATAGGTCGTGATTCCAAGGATCCGCGCAAGACCCCACGGCAGCAGTCCCATCTCGTCGTTCCACAGTGTCAACGCCGACTCGAGCCCGACGAAGCCGATCGCCGCTGCCGGAACCGCCAATCCGGCCCCGACACCTGCGAGCACGATTCCGGTCGCGCGCCGAGCGCCGAACTGGCTCGACAACGCCCACCCCGCCGCGACGAACAACCACACGAACAGCGCGAACGCGATCGTGATGTAGATCGAACGGCGAAGCGGATCGGTCCAGAAAACGAACCAGTATCCGCCTGGACCCGTGAACGAAAGCGCGAGGAGGGTCAGGATGCTGCGCAACACCAGCACGCCACCAACGGCGGCGATCACCGGCCACGGCGAACGCTCCCGCACGAACAAGCGCACGACGACCAGGAACACCAGCCAGGCTCCGAGCACGACGGCCAGGTGGGTCCACGACAAGAGCGAGGTCTGCACAGCGCGGGTCGCGACGAGCAGACCGCCCGGGACGATGATCAACAGCCACCGGTCAAGCGGCAGCATCCCCAGGGTCGATTCCCGTGCCCGCCATGGTCGCGTCGCCGCGAGCCACGCAGCCCGCGCAGCCGCGGCACCGGGCCGGCGCACAAGTCGCGTGCGCGACGACAACATCCCGATCACGACCCATGCGACGGCGAGCGCAAGAAGGATGCGGGCAATCCACGCCATCGTGAGATCACGATCAGCCCGCTCGACACCCAGCTGGGCCGCGGTCAGGTTGTACGCCGGGTAGTCCACGTCGCCGGCGTAGGTCGCCGTGTGTTCAGCGGCGAGGGCAGCGAACGCGTCCCGGTCGGCCTGCCACGCCGCGTAGGCCTCTGCCGACCCGGTATCGTGCCACTGCGCCTGATGCAGGATCATCGCCCGGTATGAAGAGAGCAGGTGCAGGACGTCGGCTTCGTAGGCGAGAGTTCCCAGGAACGCGTCCCGCATTGCGGAGTCACGCCACGTCGCCGCATCCGTGCCCGAGACCAGCGCCTGCATCTCATCGACAGCGGCGGCCGCCCGCTCCCCACCCGCGATCGCCTCATCGATCTGGTCCCGTGACACCTCGTAGATGACATCGAGAACAGCGGAGTCGCCGGTGAGGATGTCCCACTCGAAGATCCACATCATCGGCGGCGGCTCGAGCCCGATGGCGAACACCCGCTGCTCAGCGAACGGCTGAATGTACAGACCCTGCGTGATCGCCTCACGCGAGAGCGCCATGGCCTCGGTGATCGCCGACACGGTTGTGGGATCGTCACTGAACCACTCGCGCGCCCATCCTGCTGTGATCGCGGCGACATCGGTATCGGGGTCCCGCGCCAAGGCACCGGCAAGCTGCGTGTTCAGTTCGTACAACTGCCAGAAGCCGGTCTTCAGGTACAGCGTCATGGGACCGGCGCGCCACGGGCCGCCATCCTGGGTCCACACCCAGACGCCCTCGATACGGGGGTTCTCGGCCACGAGAGTCTGCAGTGCGTACTGGTATTCGGGACCGAGATCGTTCGGGAACGCCCCGAAGTTCTCGAACTCGCGCCTGCTCTGGAACTCGATGATGCGGCGCTGGTCGCCCTGCGCGAGAGTGTCGTTGAGAGGCAGCCAGCTGTAGAAGTCACCGAGGGTGTACTTCGTCGACACGATCAGCGCGGGCGAGTCGATACCGGCCAGTACTTCGTCGTAGGACTCCACATTGGTGTGCATGTCGCCGACGGCGCCGACCCCGACGCTCCACGACCGGAAGATCACCTCGCGATCGGATGCCTCGGCCTGCGACGTGAAGGCGGCGAGCATCGCCTGGACCTGGGGCGCTTCGGTCACCGCCAGCCTCGAGAACACGTCCCAGCCCGCAACGTCGTAGACCTCGCCGGCTTCGCCGATGCGGATCAGGATGCCGTCCACGGCGGGAGCCGCCGCGTACAACTCGTCGAGCCCGCTCGTGTACACGTCCCACAGCGCGGGATTCGCGGTATCGAGCGAACCGAACCGGCCCACGAGGTAATGCTCGAGCGGGCTCGTGAGAGCGAGCATGTCGGTGCGCAGGAAAACGTCCATACCCAGCTCGTCGGCCCGCTCCCAGAACGGCGTGAACGCCTCCCGCAGGGCAAGTGCCCGCGCCGCGTGATCATCGCCTTCCGCATACACGCCGTCAACACCGTCGAACGTCACATACTCGACGAACCCCGGAAAGGCCACAGCGTTGTAGCCGTTGGCGAGCACGTGACGCAAGAACGCGTCGAACTCGCCGTACGCTTCGGCGAGCGCCGCCTCGTCGATGTAGGGGGCCTCGGGCAGGATGACGTCTTCGAAAGCGCGGGATGCGTGCGAGTAGTCGGTGCCGGCGGCCCAGGCCTCGGCATCCGGAACGACACCGACAGCCCCCAGGTCGACCATCCGGAATGGCAGGCGAGAGGTCACCTCGGCTCCCCCGTCCACGACCGCCGGCTCGCCGGCACGGATGCGGGCCGCGACGTCGTAGATGCCCAGAACGGCACCCGCCTCGCCAGCGGCGACGATGGTCAGTGCGGACGCATCACCCTCGAGGCGATAGCTCTCGTCGTTCGGGTCATCACCCGCCGTCACCGTGAGACTCGCATCGGCGCCCCGGCGCGGCGCGTCGGTCACGGCATCCAGCAGTTCATCGAGCGCCGCGTCGTAGCGGGGGCCGTTCGGAGCATCGACGGACGTGAACCGCGGCGGCGCGACGACCGCCATCGCGGGGGCACCGGCAGGCGGCTCGGGCTGCATCTGGACCGCGGGTTCGGCACGGATGCCGAGAGCATCAGTCACGACAACAGCAACGCCGGCACCCAGGGCGAGCAGCACGACGACCGTGACAACAGCGAGGATGCTGCGCCGCACCGCCGAACTCATTCCCTAACGCTACTGGGAGTTCGTGTCAGGCGATGCGCGTGCCGGGTGGCAGCGTCCGCGACGGCGTCCGAGTGCGCGACCCGCCCCAGCACAGCAGCGCCCCTGCCAGCACGATCTGCACGGCGAGGCCGACGAACCAGCTCGGGGTCGTCCGGTTGTAGATGTCCTCGGGCGTCGGCTGCACCGGCGGCGTCCGCGCGCAGTCATCCCACGTGACGATGCTGTCCTGCGGCGGGATCTGCGCGCTGCGCACGAGGTAGGAGAAGTTCCCGAAGAGGTCTTCGGGGTAGCCGCTCGAGTCGAAGCGCGCCGGCGTCGCATCAGCGAGGATGACGAACGGGTTCGCCGACAGAATCCACCAGACGGTATCGAACCTCGGCACCTCGTAGGTCGTGCTCTCCCAGGGGCCGCACTCGGGCGGGCTCGAGGTCGCCCCCGTGTCGTCGTAGATGTAGCTGCGGTACGACTGAGTGACCTCGGTGCGGATCGCAGCGCCACCGAGCGTGAACGCGATCGGTGTGCCGATGACGAGCGCCGCGACCACCAGATACGTGACGGCGACCGAGAACAACGGGCGGGCGACGATTCCGCTGAGGCCGACACCGATCGCCGCGATGATCGCGATCTCGACGATCAGCACCACGAGAGAGACGAAGACCACGAGCGGGTCGACCCCGCCGCTGACGGCGGCGACGAGCATGAACGGCACGGCGATCACGGCGAACGAGAGCCCCGTAAGCCACGCGGCCAGAAACTTCGCGAGCACGATCTCGGCTGTCGTGGCGAGCGTCACCTGCACGGGCGCGAGGTTCGCGGCATCCCGATCGCCGTTGATCGCGTTTCCGGAGAGGGTCGGCGATACGAGAACCGCCAGCAGCAGCACGACGAAGACCACAACGGAGTAGACGCCCGCGCCCGCGCCCGCGCCTCCCGCGTACGAGAACGAGAGCAACGACAGGGCCGTCACGACGACCAGGATCGCGGCGAATACGCCGAGCATCACGTACCAGGCGACGTTGCGCACCCGCTGGGTCAGATCGAGGCGGACCAGGGTCCACAGGCGCGACCCGCTCATGCGCCCTCACCCCCGCGCAGGTCGAGGAACGTCTGTTCCAGATCTCCGACGGCTGGTGCGAACTCGGTCACCGGGATGCCGCGCTCGACCAGTCGGCGCAGCGCCCCGGCGGCGTCTTCGTCCGTCGCGAGCGCGATCAGCAGATCCGACCGGTCGATGCGCACCGCATCCGCCGACCATTCGAGCGCCGCGGCAACCGAGGCGGCGGCATCCGTCGGCTGGCCGAGGACCCGGATTCGCCAGTCGCGGGTGCGCCGCCCGGCGATCGCCGCGCCAGCCTCCACGGAGCTGCCCTCGAGAAGGAACACCGCATCATCGATGACCTCCTCGAGCTCTGCGAGCACATGGCTGGACACGAGCACCGTGCGGCCCTCAGCGGCGAACCGGCGCAGCAGGTGCCGGAGCTCGACGCGGGCAGCAGGGTCGAGCCCCGATGCGGGTTCGTCGAGCAGGAGCACGCGCGGGTCGTGCACGAGCGCGCGCGCAAGCCCGAGACGTTGCTTCTGTCCGCGTGAGAGCACGCGAGCCGGCGCGGTGGCGAGCGAGGTCAGTTCGACGAGCTCGAGAAGCTCGTCCGCGCGCGCCCTGGCAGCATCCTTCGGAAGGTCGTGCAGTCGCCCCGTGACGATCAGCGTCTCCCGGGCGGACAGCGCCCCCCAGGTGCCCAGGGAGTCCGGCATCCAACCGAGGAGCGCACGCGCCGCGTGGGGCTGCTCGATCGGATCCACGTCACCGATGCGGATCGTGCCGGCGTCCGGAGTCAGCAGCGAGGCGAGCATGAGGAACAGTGTCGTCTTGCCCGAGCCGTTGGGGCCGACAAGACCCGTGACGGCTCCCGCGCGCGCACGCAACGAGACGTCGCGGACCGCCTCGACCCTGCCGAACGAGCGACGCAAACCGGTCGCGACAATGCCCGTCGCTACAGCTCCGGTCGGATCAGTGGCGGCATCCATGGTGCCACCCTACGCGAGGCTTTCAGCGCCTCGCGGACCCCGACGGCACGATGGAAACCGTCAGCCCAGCGCGCCCGCGGCGGGACTCGCCGGCGGCAGGGTGAGGCGTGCACGGGTCCCGCCTGAAGGCCCGGGCTCGAGTTCGATCGAGATGCCGTTCGCATCGGCGAGGTTCCGCGCGATCGAGAGACCGAGCCCCACCCCCGGCACCGCCTGCTCACGGGCGAAGTCGGTGCGGTAGAACCGGTCGAACGCACGCCGCCGCTCACTGTCGCTCATGCCGACACCACTGTCTGTGATCTCGATCATCGGCCGATCCCGCTCGCGGCTGGCGTGCACCGCCACAGTGGCACCGCGGGGCGAAAGGAGCACGGCGTTTCGCAGAAGCTCCTCGATGATGCCGCCCAGACTGCGGGCATCCACGCTCGCGTTCTGCACGCCGTGATCGGTGAAGGCCACGGTCACCTCGTGCTCACGGGCGAGGGACGAAAGGCGCTCGATCACGTCCCCGACGGTCAGGGCGACGCTCGTCGTGTTCGGGAGCGCGCGTACCGACGTACGGTACGCCGAGAGCAGATGTTCGACGGTGGTGAACAGGCGCTGTGCGGCCGAATCCACCCGTTCGAGGCGGGCTGCCACCCGGGGAGAGACCTCCTCGGTCTGCGCCAGTTCCGTCTCTCCCATGAGCACGGTCAGCGGGGTTCGCAGTTCGTGGTTCACGGCATCCAGGAAGCGATCGCGCACCTCGATCGCCTCCACGAGGTCGGTGACGTCGTGGGCGATGAGGACCGTGCCCAGGGGCTCACCGCCCCGGAAGATCGGCCTGGCCGAATAGCTCACCGCGACCTGGTCGGTGTCGCCGAGCCACGCGATGCGGCCGCGCACCTCGCCGCTGCGGGCGAGTGCCGTCACGGTCTGTGGCGAGGGGAACAGCGGCGTCCGGCGGTCTGCGGAGTAGATCTTTCGACCGGCCAGCGCGGGTTCTCCGGTCAAGTCGATTCCGGCCAGTCGGGCCAGGCGATGGGCGGCGTCGTTCGCCGTGAGGACGCTCCCATCAGGGCCGAAGACCAGAACGGCGTTATCGGTGGCCTCCGAGACTGCCTGCAGGATGGCCGAAAGGCGCTCCCTCGCCTCGGCTGCTGCCTCCGAGGAAGCAAGGGCGGCCTCACGGTTGGCGACCTCGCGTCGAAGTTGATGACCGGTCCCGAACGCCGAGAGTGCGATGAGCGCAGCGAACGCGAGGAACAACCCGAACGCGATCCACTCGGGCGCGGAGTCCGGCGCGCGACCCGCACTGATTGAAGGCATGAGGGGAATCGCCCCCGCGAGCAGGATGCCGACGACGATCGGGGGCAGCGAGAACCCCGCGCCGAGCCAGACCAGCGGGAAGACCATCATGAAGCCGATGCCGTCGACCACCTCGAGGGCATCGTTGCGGATCAGCGGGATACCGACGAGCGCCGCGAGAGGGATGAGCGCGATCCACCCCGTATGCGACTGCGGCTGCACCCGCGCCAGGATGCCGCTGGCGATCGCCCCGGCAAGGATGAGGCCGAGACCGGCGAGCGCAGCCGGCGTGAGCACACCGTTGCCGTAGATCTGTGCGACTGCCGTGACCCCGACGGCGGCTGCGAGCAACGCGAGCTGTGTCCAGGGCTGGGTTCGCAGCGACAGCACGATGCGTGCCCCGGGGTCGGATGGCACGCGCGGGCCATCGGCGGTGAACAACCGTTCCCCCCCGCCGTGCCGCAGGCGACCATCCATGTCAGCTCACCCCTTGCGCACGGATCTCCGTCGAATCGTCACGCGTCATCCGACTCCTCGGCGGCGGCAGTGATCGGGTCAGCCGTGGCGCGCGGAAGCACGAGGCGCGCGAGAGTCCCCCGCCTACTGCGGGGAGCAACTCGACACCGATACCGGCCTGGTCGGCGAGTTTCTTCGCTATCGACAGGCCCACCCCGGCGCCCGGTATCGCGTTGTCACGCGCATAGTCGGATCGGTAGAACCTCTCGAACGCACGACGGCGCTCCGTCTCTGTCATCCCGACGCCGGTATCGCGGATCTCGACGACGGGACGACTGTCACCCAGAACGTCGGTGCTGACGACGACTTCGCCGCCGGCCGGTGTGAACCGAATCGCGTGGACGAGGATCTCCGTCAAGATGGCGCGGAACGCGCGCGTGTCGACGTGCGAGTGGCCGACAGCCCGATTACTCACGTGCAGCGTGACACCGCACTCGTCGGCAAGGGGGCGATGGGTGGCGACGGTGTCGCCTGTGATGATCGCAACCTCGGCAGTGTCCCGCAGCATCGCCACCGACTCGCGGCCTGCAGCGGTCAGGTGTTCCACCGTCGTGAGCAGACGACTCGCTGCGGCGTCTATCGCCGCGAGGCGGCTCGCGACCGACTCAGGGACATCGCTCATGAGGGCGAGATCGGTCTCACCGAGCAGAACGGTCAGCGGCGTTCGCAGCTCGTGCCCGACGGAGTCGAGGAAGCGATTGCGCACCTCGATGCCCTCCACCAGTTCGGTGACGTCGTGGGCGATGATGGCCGCGCCGACGAGCTCACCCTCCGTGGCGATCGGGAACATCCGGTAATGCACCGCGACCTGATCGCCGGGCGCCCCCAGCCACGCGACGTGTTCGATCGTGAACATCCGATCGATGATGGTCTTCACCGCCTCATCGGGGAAGGTCACGGGGCTGAGGCGATCGGCAGCGAACACGCGGTGATCACCCAATCCCGGTCGGCGGAAGTCGAGCCTCGCCTGCCATGCCAGGCGTCGTGCCGTCGCGTTGATCCGCAGGAGCGCACCGGCACGGTCGAAGACGGCCACGGCATCTTCGGTCCCCTCCTCGATAGCGGTCATCGTCGCGACATCCGCAGCCCGCGCCCGGGACTCCTCCCGCAGCCGCTCCATCGTCGCGTCGGTCGCACGCTGGTTCTCACGCAGCTGCCGACCGACGACGTATGCAGACGTCGCGAACACCGCCATGACGATGGGTGCCAACACGAACGGAACCCAGTCCACAGCCTCTTGCGGCCAGGAGTCGGTCGCCAGCGCGTGGGATGCGGGGGCGGATGCCGACACGAGCACACCGATCACGATCGACACCGGATCGAAGGCGACCGCCAACCAGCTCAGTGGGAGGATCACCAGGGCACTGGCCAGCTGCAGTTCGTGAGACAGCGGTGCGGCGATGACGGCGATGGCGACGATGTCGATCAACGGAACAACCGCGAGCCACCGGGTGTCGACGGAGGTCTCGCGCCGTTCAACCCAAAACACGACGATGGTCCCACCGATGAGGGCCGCGAGAGAGATCGCTACGGGAACAACCAACGGGGACCCATCGACGACGACTCCGGCGACGAGCGTCACCGTGGATATCAGGACGATCGCCACCTGTGCCCACGGCTGCACACGGAGTGTATCCGCGTGCGTCCCGGCCACCGCAATCACCCCCCGCGGCACCCCGCGGTGCCGCCGCTACCGTGGGTTTAGGCTCCCGCGCCGTACCCGGAGTGTCAACCCCCCTCGCCGATCGGTTCGGTGCCGAACACTTCGACGCCGAGGTCGGCATGATCGACGAAGACACCGTCAAGACCCGCCCGCGCGAGCACTGCCCATTCGCTGCGCCAGTCGCCGTAGTCCGCGAGATCGCCCGTACGGAACGGGGGCAGGAGGAACGCGTTCTCGGGACGACACGTCCAGGTGAAGACAGCCAGCCCCCGCTCGTGCGCCCGGGCGACCACAGGTGCCGGACCCGTCGCGCGACCCCCGGCATCCGGCGCGAGGATGACGGTCTTGTCGGGGCTGATCCCGTCGACATGGGCGGCGAGGACATCCAATCCCTCGGGCGTCATCCATTCGGTGTAGCTCCGCGAGGTCGGGTCCGTGAGCTGATCGGCGGGGATGCCGCCCGCTTCGAGCAGGAACACCAGTTCGGCGTGCGTCCCGCGCTCGCGCAGTCGGCGAAGGATCGTCAGTTCGAACGACTCGATCACGACCCGACGACCCTTCCATCCCGTCGAGGCGAGCTCGGTGTCCAGAAGCGCTGCCATGTCGTGGCCGCACTCCTCGAAGTAGGACGCGTGCTTGACCTCGATCACCGGGATGACCTCCCGACCGCGAGCGCGATGGTCATCGAGCAGCGCAAGCAGGTCACGAAGACGCAACGGAGGCTCCCGGTCGTCGAAGGAGGCGCTTCCCGGACGGATGCCGGGAATCCGCTCCCGGCATCGGAGGGTCGCAAGCTCGTCCCAGGTGAAGTCCTCGGCGAACCATCCCACGTGGTCGAGTCCATCGATGCGTTTGGTCGTGCGGCGCTGCGCGAACTCCGGATGATCTGCGACATCGGTCGACGTCGACAGTTCGTTCTCGTGGCGGATGACGAGGATCCCGTCGTTCGAGACGACGATGTCGGGTTCCACGGCATCCACGCCCATCTCGATCGCCAGCTCATAGGAGCCGCGCGTGTGTTCGGGGCGGTAGCCGGGCGCACCGCGGTGGCCGATGATGAGGGGCCTGCTCACGCGCTCAGGCTAGTCGTTCATAGCGGCTTCACAGCGGTCGCCGGTCATACGAGCGCACCCATCCGATACCCTTGATCAACAGCAGACGGCTGTTTTTCACGAACTTTGGAGTGTGAACTCGTGGCGGCTGGAAACAACCCCGCATTCAACAACCCCGCGTTCCAGGAGCAAGGCGCGGGCCGCGCTTACCCGACGAGCGGCCAGCCCGGTTTCGGCGCGCAGACGCAGTACGCATCCACCCAGGCAGCGGCGACGGATGCCGCGGTGAACGCGCAGCTCGAGGGTGCCTACGCGGCCCCGTCGGCCGGCGCGATCGAGACCGGACGGATGACGGTCGAAGACACCGTCATCAAGACGATCGGCCTGTTCGCCATCCTGCTGGCGACCGCGGCTGTCGGCTGGATCTGGTCGATGGCGACTGTCGACCCTGCGGTGCCGACCAGCATGCCGTCGATGGCCCCGTGGCTCATCGGCGCGCTCGGCGGTTTCGTCCTCGCGATGGTCGTGATCTTCACCTCCCGCAAGAAGATCCGCCCCGCGCTCATCTGGGCATACGCGGCCTTCGAGGGGCTCTTCGTCGGTGCGATCTCGGCGTTCTTCGAGTTCATCTGGGAAGGCATCGTCCTCCAGGCTTCGCTCGCGACGCTGGCCGTGGTCGGCGTGACACTCGCCCTCTTCGCCAGCGGCAAGGTGCGTGCATCCAAGAAGGCGACGAAGGTCTTCATGGTCGCGATGATCGGATACCTGGTCTTCTCGCTCGTGAACGTCATCATGATGATGTTCGGCGCGTTCAGCGGCCCCGACAGCGGCGGACCCTTTGGTTTGTACAGCCAGCCCGTGTTCGGCATCCCGCTGGGCCTCATCATCGGCATCCTGGTTGTCATCATGGCGGCATACTCGCTCGTGCTCGACTTCGACTCGATCCAGCAGGGTGTGCGCAACGGCGCCCCGCGCCAGTACGCGTGGCTCGGCGCCTTCGGCATCATGGTCACCGTCGTGTGGCTGTACGTCGAGATCCTGCGAATCCTCGCGATCCTGCGCGGCAGCAACTGACGCACTGATCCGCTGATGGGCCGCCCCACTCCTCGGAGTCGGGCGGCCCTTCTGCATCCGAGTGCCCGCGGGGCGCGGGCGGGTGTCAACGGCTGACGGGATCAGCGAGGGCGGCGCGAACGGCCGTACCGAGTGCACGCATGGATGCCGCGGCGTCCATCGCCGCGGCAGCTGCTCGTCCCGAGGCCGAAAGCTCCGCACGGCGCTCGCTATGCGAGAGCACGTCAATGAGCGCTGCGGCGAGGGCGTCAATGTCGCCATCGGGGACGAGCACCCCGCCCCCGTCCGCGAGGGTGTCGCGGGGCCCGTAGGGCATGTCGTACGCGACGACGGGCACGCCTGCAGCCAGCGCCTCGAGCACCACCAGCGGCTGTCCCTCGTTCGTGCTGGCGAGCACAAGCGCATCGGCGGATGCCCACGCCTGCGTCTCAGGATCGGCGACGTGGCCGATCCACTTGACAGCATCCTCAACGCCCAGCTCGGTCGCGAGAGCGCGCAGTTCGGCGCCCGAAGCGCCGTCGCCGTACACGAATAGGTGCGCGGCAGGCACCGCGGCACGAACCGCAGGAAGCGCCCGCAGCACATGATCGACACGCTTCCGAGGAATGAGCGAGTTCAGGATGACGATGCGACCAGAAACAGGATCGCTCGGCGCCGACACGACCGGCGCAGGATGCGGCACGACGAACGATCGCAGCCGCTGCGCGCCGAAGCGGCGCTCGACGTCGTCGCGTTGTGAGGGCGTGAGCCACAGCACACCGTCGAACCGGTCGGCGATTTCGAACCACCGCTCCCACGCGGCATCCATCGGCGAGTCCCATCGGAACGGAGAGAGCACATGGCAGGCGTGCGTCGTGTGCAGCACGCGGATGCCGGCATCCAGCGGCGGATCCCCTGCGGTTACCAGGGTCTCCCCGATCTGCCGCGCCTCGCACAGCACCACCGGCACTCGATATTGGCCTGGGGTGGCTTCGGCCGCGACGGCGTTCACCCAGGCACGGTAAAGACCGCCGAACCCCGGCAGCCATCCGATCACGGCGCCCTTGTCGTAGACCCGAACCGGAGCGTCAGTCAGGTGCCACGCGGCGTCACCACTCACAACCGGCAGGTCGAGCACCGGCGCGCCCGAGTCATCGACGATCGGCCGCGTCGGCCACGGGGATGACGGCACCGGCCCCGGAGTCGCCGCACGCCGCAGCCAGGACGGATCCGAGCGTACGTCATCGAACAGATTCCGAAGGCTCTCCCGGCTTCCCAGGAGCCCCCTACGCACCCACTCGGCTCGATGAGCGTCGTGGTCGGCGGTCTCACCGGGGTCGACGGTCAGGAGCGTGACGTCAGCGCCTGCCGCGGCCATGTCGATGGCCCGCCGGAGCACCGAAATCGTGAAACCACCGTCGCGGTCAGGAACGAGCCGGGACGCGAGAATCAGGTACCGCGCCGCCGGCAACGCGCCGCCGCCGGGGGCTACTCCCACTCGCCCGCTCCCGCGGTCGAGTTCCACACAGCACCTCCGTCGAGCGGGAACGCCGCAAGCGTCACTCCCACTCGATAGTCCCCGGGGGCTTGGAGGTGACATCCAGCACGACGCGATTGACCTCACGCACCTCATTCGTGATGCGGTTCGAGATGCGGGAGAGAACGTCGTACGGCAACCGCGTCCAGTCGGCGGTCATCGCATCTTCGCTCGAGACGGGACGCAGCACGATCGGATGCCCGTACGTACGCCCGTCGCCCTGGACACCCACCGACCGCACGTCGGCGAGGAGCACGACCGGGCACTGCCAGATCTCGGCATCCAGCCCCGCCTTCGTCAGCTCTTCGCGAGCGATGGCGTCGGCATCACGCAGGATCTCGAGACGGTCAGCGGTGACCTCGCCCACGATACGGATGCCAAGACCGGGCCCCGGAAAGGGCTGGCGACCGACGATGACCTCGGGAAGTCCGAGCTCGCGGCCGATGGCGCGTACCTCGTCTTTGAAGAGGGTGCGAAGGGGCTCGACGAGCTCGAACTGGAGGTCTTCGGGCAGCCCACCGACATTGTGGTGGCTCTTGATGTTGGCGGTTCCAGCCCCGCCACCGGACTCGACGACATCCGGATACAGGGTGCCCTGCACGAGGAAGCGGATGGGTTCGCCGTCGGCCTTGGCCTCATCCACGAGCTCGCGCTGCACCCGCTCGAACGCACGGATGAACTCGCGACCGATGATCTTGCGCTTCTCTTCGGGATCGCTGACGCCGGCGAGGGCCTCGAGGAACGTCTCGCGGGCGTCGACGGTCACGAGGCGCACACCGGTCGAGGCTACGTAATCCTGCTCGACCTGTTCGCGTTCGCCCTTGCGCAGCAGGCCGTGGTCGACGAACACGGCAACGAGCTGGTCGCCGACTGCCTTGTGAACGAGGGCCGTCGAGACAGCCGAGTCGACTCCGCCCGACAGCGCCGAGAGCACACGACCCGAGCCGACCTGCGCGCGGATCCGATCGACCTGCTCGGCGATGACGTTGCCGCTGTTCCAGTCTGCGGGGAGGCCCGCAGCCTTGTGCAGGAAGTTCTCGATGATGCGCTGCCCGTGGTCGGAGTGCTTGACCTCGGGATGCCACTGCACACCGTACATGCGGCGAGCGTCGTTGCCGAAAGCGGCGACCGGGGTGGCACCGGTGCGGGCGAGCACCTCGAACCCGGCGGGGGCTTCGGACACCTGGTCACCATGGCTCATCCAGACGTTCTGCTCCGCGGGCTGGCCATCGAACAGTACGCTCTCGTCACGGATGATGCTGGCGTCCGTCGCCCC
Organism: Microbacterium sp. UBA1097; assembly: GCF_002313585.1. Lineage (NCBI taxonomy): Bacteria > Bacillati > Actinomycetota > Actinomycetes > Micrococcales > Microbacteriaceae > Microbacterium > Microbacterium sp. UBA1097. The sequence continues at coordinate 19,391 of NZ_DCBW01000021.1, forward strand.
GTACTCGCGCAGCCCCGTGTTCGCAACGACGCCACCGAGCGCCTGCGCCATGACCTGGAATCCGTAGCAGATGCCAAGGGTCGGAACGCCCAGGTCGAACACCGCCGGGTCGAGCGTCGGCGCGCCAGGCTCGTACACCGATGACGGTCCGCCCGACAGGATGATGCCGATCGGATCTTTTGCGGCAATCTCTTCAGCTGTCGCGGTGTGCGGAACCAGCTCGCTGTAGACGCCCGCTTCGCGCACGCGACGGGCAATGAGCTGGGCGTACTGCGCGCCGAAGTCGACGACGAGGACGGGTCGCTGCGAGGTCTCGGTCTGTTCTGTCACCGGATGCTTTCGGTCGGCGCCCCTGGAACCCAGGAGCGAAGGTCAGGACACTGTGGGGTTCTGGCGGGTCACGCTGGAGTGTTCGGCGAGATCGTGGTTCTCGGACTCGCGCGCAGCAAGGTACGTCTTGACCTCACGGGCGACCCGTGCCTCCATGAAGAACGACAGGAACGGGACGATTCCGCCCAGCGCGAGGGCGATGAACCGACCGAACCGCCACCGCATCAGGCTCCAGATGCGGAAGCACGCGAAGAGGTACACGACGTAGAACCAGCCGTGGCCGACGAGGATCGACAGCGACACATTGACGCCGTCGCCCGCCGACTCGAGGTCGCAGCCCAGACCCCCGGGCACGAAGAGCGAGTACCACTCGCATCCGGGCCCGACCAGCACCGGTGCGAACCAGAGGAAGCCACCGGACCCGCCGGCGAACAGTTCGACGTGCAGCGGCGAGTACTTGAGGATCATCTCGGCCAGCAGCAGGAGCAGCATGACACCGGTGATGATCGAGGCGACCTGGTAGAAGGTCAAGGCTCCGCGAATGGCCGGGAAAGACGACGGTTTCGGCTCACGGGGCATGGGCCCATTCTAGTCGCCGGTTGCGGTCGCGCTTCCCGACGAGGATGCCGCGGCTGCGGCATCCTCGAGCTCTTCGACTTCCTTCTCCCACGCATCCTTGGCGAGGCGGTACCAGAAATAGAAGGCGAAGCCGGCGAAGACCACCCACTCGGCGGCGTAGAAGATGTTCAGCCAGTTGACTGTGGACCCGGCATCCGGCGCGGGCGAGGCGATGTCCACAAGGCCCGCCGGCGCAGACTGCGAGGCGATGTAGCTGCGATAGACGTCCAGGCCCGCGGTGTCGTGCCACTGCGACAGGAGCGCCGCCGGCGACATCCGTGTCATCGTGAACGGCGGCTCGCCGCGCGGCGGCGGCACCGGACCCTCGTCCGAGATCAACCGACCGACGACCGTCACGGACTCCCCCGCGACCGCAGTCTGCTCGAGCGCCTCGGCGGCGGATTCGGCGACGGTGAGCGTCGGCGCCCAGCCGACGGCGACGGCCACGGATGTCGGCGTCGCGGTGTCGGCGATACGCAGCTGACCGGTGACCCAGAAGCCTTCGACGCCGTCGTTGAAGCGCGACGAAACGACAAGGAAATCCTCGGGAACCCACGTGCCCGTCACCTCGACGCGCTGGCCCACGAGCGGCTCGGGAAGGTACTCGCCGGGCCCGGCGATCTCGGCGAGCGGCCTGACCTCTTCGGTGGTCCCGGGCGGGAGTGGGTCGGTGTCGATAGCGCGCGAGAGCTGCCACTGCCCGAGCCACGCGAACACCCCCGCTACGACGAGCGCGAGCAGCAGGACGCCGATCCAGCGGGGTCGGAGCATGACCTCCCGCAGGGTCGGGGGAAAGACTGTCTGGTCTGTCATCCGCCCGTATACGGCGCGACGACCACCTCGACGCGCTGGAACTCCTTGAGATCGGAGTACCCGGTCGTGGCCATCGACTTCTTCAGCGCCCCGATCAGGTTCGCGGTTCCGTCAGCCACCGGAGCCGGACCGTAGAGCACGGATTCGAGGTTCGTCACCTGATCCACCTTCACGCGGCGACCGCGCGGGAGCTTCGAGTGGTGAGCCTCCGGCCCCCAGTGGTATCCACGACCGGGGGCGTCGGTTGCCCGCGAGAGAGCGACGCCGAGCATGACGGCATCCGCTCCCATCGCGAGCGCCTTGACGATGTCGCCTGACGTTCCCACACCGCCATCGGCGATGACGTGGACGTAGCGCCCGCCCGACTCGTCGAGGTAGTCGCGGCGCGCGCCGGCGACGTCGGCTACCGCCGTGGCCATCGGGGCGTGGATGCCGAGAACCCCGCGCGTCGTCGAGGCTGCGCCCCCGCCGAAGCCGACGAGCACGCCCGCGGCGCCCGTGCGCATGAGGTGCAGGGCTGCCGTGTAGGTCGCAGCACCGCCGACGATGACAGGCACGTCGAGGTCGTAGATGAACTTCTTGAGGTTGAGGGGCTCGTCGACGCTCGAGACGTGCTCGGCCGAAACCGTCGTGCCACGGATGACGAACAGGTCCACACCCGCGGCGACCACGGTTTCGTACAGCTGCTGGGTGCGCTGCGGAGTCAAAGCACCGGCCACCGTGACTCCGGCGTCACGGATCTGCTGCAGTCGCTCACGGATGAGCTCGGGCTTGATCGGCTCGGAGTAGAGCTCCTGCATCCGGCAGGTTGCCGTCGCCTCGTCGAGAGACGCGATCTCAGCCAGCAGCGGCTCGGGGTCGTCGTACCGGGTCCAGAGCCCCTCGAGATCGAGGACACCGAGTCCGCCGAGCTGACCGAGCATGATCGCCGTCTGCGGGCTCACAACCGAATCCATCGGGGCGCCGAGCACCGGGATGTCGAACTGGAACGCGTCGATCGACCATGCGGTCGAGACATCCTCGGGATTGCGGGTGCGGCGCGAGGGAACGACGGCGATGTCGTCGAACGAGTACGCGCGGCGAGCCCGCTTGGCGCGGCCGATCTCGATCTCCATGGTCACGCGCCCCAGCCTACCGGTGGGGTGTGGCGATACCGCGCGTGATCCCAGCCCCGCGCCGAACCCACACGTTTCGGTCCCACCCCACACGCGATACGCGCCGGATCGCGTGGGTTCGCGGCGAAAGGTGTGGGTTCGCCGCTCCGGAAGAGGCGCCGCACAGCCATCACCACGGTTCGTTGCCGCGGGGTGCGACGTCGCGGACGGCGCGCATCGTGGTCGGGAAGCACGTCTCGAACAGCTCATGGATGCCGTCATCGGCGTCCACCTCGTCGATGAGGCGCAGCCCGATCATGGTGTTGATCAGCATCCCCTCCGCAAGGAACGATTGGGCGGTGTCGGCATCGAATCCGGCCTCGTCGCGGAGGAAGCGCCAGACCTTCACGAAGCCCTGGCGGGCGGCGGGTCCGATCACCGGATGACCGCCGAGAAGGAACGCGTGCGAGAGGGTCTGGTGGAGTCCCCGCACCTGGAGAAGCCGAAGATAGACAGCCCCCATACGCTCCTGCGCCGGAGCGTCGGCGGGGGCGTCGAGTTCGGCGCGGAATCCGTCGAGCAGTTGATCGAGAGCGTCGTGCAATACGGCAAGGAACAGCGATTCCTTCGTTCCGAACAACCTGACCACGTACGGCTGACTCACGCCGGCGGCGCGAGCTACCTCGTCTGTGGTAGCTCCTTCGTACCCGCGGGCACCGAACACAGCGTGAGCCGCCAGCAGGATTTCGGCGCGGCGCTCATCGGAACTCATGCGTCGTTGCGTGCCGGTCTGAACCATGCTTGACATGTTATCAGTCGATTACTACAGTCCAAGTAATCATCCGATTACATCAACGGAGGCATCCCGTGACCACCACGCTCGATCCGGCTCCTGCGCCGCCCTCGCACCTCACCGCACCGCGGCATCGTGCATTCGGCCTGGTGGTCGCGGCCGCGTCGGTTCCGATGTTCATGGCCACGCTCGACAACCTCGTGATGACCAACGCCCTGCCGGTGCTCCACCGCGACCTCGGCGCGAGCGTCGAAGAGCTGCAGTGGTTCGTGAACGCCTACACGCTGGCCTTTGCCGGAGCGATCCTGCTGGCATCCGCCCTCGGCGATCGATACGGGCGCCGCACGGTCTTCGCGATCGGAATCGCCGTGTTCGGGATCGGTTCGGTATTCGCCGCTCTGAGCACCGATCCTTCGCAGTTGATCGTCGCTCGCGCCGTCCAGGGGCTCGGCGGGGCCGGCATCTTCCCCCTGTCGCTCGCGCTGCTCTCGGGCGGTGTCGCTCCCGAGCGCCGTCCGCTCGCGATCGGGATCTGGGGTGGCGTCTCGGGTCTCGGCGTCGCCGTCGGTCCACTCGTCGGCGGTGCGATCATGGAGGGCTGGAACTGGCAGGCGATCTTTTGGCTGAACGTTCCCATCGCGATCCTCGCCATCCCCTTCGCGCTGTGGGCGCTGCGCAATGACCGTGGAGCACGCGTGCGACTCGACCTCCTCGGCGCCGTCATGATCGCACCGAGCGTCGTCCTGCTTGTCCACGCGATAGTTCGCGGCAACGACGATGGCTGGGGCTCGTTTGGAGTCATCGCGGAGCTTGTCGCAGGCATGGCGCTCCTGGCTGGATTCGTCGCCTGGCAGGCCCGCACGTCAGCGCCCCTCGTTCCGATGCGGCTGTTCCGTGACCGCAGCTTCACCGTCACCAACATCGCGGGCTTCGGCTTCAGTTTCGGCACCTTCGGCGCGATCTTCCTGCTCATCCAGTACATGCAGGTCGTGCAGGGTGCCTCCCCCTGGGAAGCCGCGGTGCGCACGACGCCGTGGACCCTGGCGCCGATGGTGATCGCGCCGCTCGCAGGCCTGATCGCGCCGCGCATCGGCACCCGCATCCTGATGGTCGTGGGGCTCGTCATGCAAGCGACAGCGCTGATCTGGCTCGCCGCCATCCTGGATCTCGACACCCCCTACGCCGCGATGATCACCCCCTTCGTGATTGCCGGTGTCGGGATGGGCCTCATGTTCGCGCCGTCGGCGACGGCCCTGCTGGCGACCCTCGGCATCGTCGATCACGCGAAAGCATCCGGGGTCAACTCGACGGTGCGCGAGATCGGACTGGCCCTGGGGACCGCCGTGCTGACGGCGATCTTCCTCGGCGCGGGTGGCGAGCTGATCCCCGACCTCTACGTCGAGGCGGCGCGGCCGGCCGTCTTCGTCGGGGGGATCGTGCTGGTGGTCAGCGCGATCGCCGCGCTGTGGCTGCCAGCAGGACGCTCTGCACAGTCGCCGACTCAGCCGGTCGCGACCTCGGCTGTCGCCGGCACGAGCACGCGCTCGGGGCAGGTGTAGATCGCGAGGCTTGAACCGCGGCTGAAGCCGACGAGCGTCATCCCGGATGCCGCCGCGAGATCCACCGCGAGAGACGAGGGCGCGCTGACGGCGGCGAGCACCGGGATGCCGGCGAGCCGCGCCTTCTGGACGAGTTCAAACGACGCACGCCCCGACACCTGCAGCACTGTTCCCGAGAGCGGCAGTCGGTCTTCGCGCACCGCCCACCCGACGATCTTGTCGACGGCATTGTGGCGCCCGACGTCCTCACGCAGGCACAACAACTCCCCCTCAGCGGTGAAGAGGCCCGCCGCGTGGACGCCGCCGGTCCGATCGAACAGGGCCTGGCTCTGCCGCAGCACCTCGGGAAGACGCGCCAGGATGCCGGCATCGACCCGGATGCCGTCGCCGGCCACGTCGAAACGCGATTGCTTGCTGACAGCCTCAATCGAGGTGGTGCCGCAGATACCGCAGGCTGAGGTCGTCGTGGAATGGCGAGCATGGGCATCCCTCGGGGGAATGGCGCCCCGGCCGAGGACGGCGTCGATGACGTTGTAGGTGTTCTCTTCCCGGCGACCGAACTCATCGAATCCGGCACAGTAGCGCAGCGAGGCGAGTTCATCGCGCGCGGCGATGACACCCTCCGAAACCAGGAAGCCGGCCACGAGGTCGAAATCGTCGCCGGGAGTGCGCATCGTCACCGACCACGACGTGCCGTCGATCCGGATCTCGAGCGGCTCTTCGCGGGCCACGACATCCTCCCGCGTCGATGTGGTTGCGGCATCCGCGCCGTCGTTCCACCGCACGCGGGTCACGCGGTGCCGCGTCATCCCTGTTGCCATCCGGACCCCTTCGTTCAGCTCCCATTGTGCCCCGCACCTGCGCGACGGGGCCCGATGCCGAGGATCGGCGTTAGTCTCGGGAGAACAGGTCGACGTCGACCGGCGGCGTGGAGAGGATGAGCCGCTCCCGCCGGAGAGTCCACCCGGAGAATCCACCATGGCAAAGTCCGCCCCCACCGCAGATATCGACGAGTCGAAGCTCCGTGTCTCGGCGCCCGCGACCGAAGCTGTCGGCGTTCCCGCCGTGATGCACGCCCTCGAGATGTCGATCGAGCAGATGGGCCTCGTGCGCAGCGCCCGGACGCTGCTGCGGGTGAACCAGAAGGACGGGTTCGACTGCCCCGGCTGCGCGTGGCCCGAGGAAGACAAGCGTCACATCGCCGAGTTCTGCGAGAACGGCGCGAAGGCCGTGGCCGAGGAGGCCACCGTGCGCCGTGTCTCTGCTGATTTCTTCGCGAAGCACTCGATCGCCGATCTTCTCGAGCACGACGACTATTGGCTCGGACAGCAGGGGCGCCTGGTCGAACCGATGATTCTCGACGAGGGGGCCACGCATTACCGTCCTGCCAGCTGGGACGAAGCGCTCGACCTGATCGCCGACGAATTGCGCGGGCTCGACAGCCCCGATGAGGCGATCTTCTACACCTCCGGCCGAACCTCGAACGAGGCAGCCTTCCTCTACCAACTGCTGGTGAGGGGCCTGGGCACCAACAACCTCCCCGACTGCTCGAACATGTGCCACGAGTCAAGCGGCGTCGCGCTGTCGCAGACGCTCGGCATCGGCAAGGGCACGGTGTCGATCGAAGACATCCACAACGCCAGCCTCATCATCGTCGCGGGGCAAAACCCCGGCACCAACCACCCGCGCATGCTGAGCGCCCTCGAGAAGGCGAAGATGAAGGGCGCGACGATCGTCGCCGTGAACCCTCTTCCCGAGGCCGGCCTCATGCGGTTCAAGAACCCGCAGATCCCGCGTGGCGTGATCGGTGACGGCACCCCGATCGCCGATCAGTTCGTACAGATCCGGATGGGCGGCGACCAGGCCCTGTTCCAGGCGCTGGCCAAGCACCTGCTCGAGCAGCACGAGCGTCGCATCGAGGCTGGCGAGCCCGGCATCCTGGATGCCGACTTCTTGACGCAGCACACCAGCGACTTTGCCGCCTACGCAGACCTGATTCAGGCGGCATCCTGGAGCGAGTTCGAGACCGCGACGGGGCTCACCGAAGCACGGATGCGGGAGATCGGCGATCTTGTGATCGCGTCCCCCGCGACGATCGTGTGCTGGGCGATGGGCCTGACCCAGCACAAGCATTCGGTCGCGACGCTGCGCGATGTGGTCAACCTGCTCCTCCTGCAGGGGAACGTCGGGCGCCCGGGCGCTGGGGTGTGCCCGGTGCGCGGGCACTCCAACGTGCAGGGCGATCGCACCATGGGGATCTACGAGAAGATGCCCGAGCCGTTCCTGAAGGCGCTCGATGCGGAGTTCTCGTTCGACGCTCCTCGCAAGCACGGCTACGACACCGTCGAGGCGATCCGGGCGATGCGTGACGGCAAGGCGCACTTCTTCATGGGCATGGGCGGCAACTTCGTGTCGGCCACCCCCGACACCGCCGTGACCGAAGCCGCCATGCGAAACCTGCGCTTGACGGTCGAGGTCTCGACCAAACTCAACCGCTCGCACCTCGTGACCGGCACACGCGCCGTCATCCTGCCGACCCTCGGCCGCACCGATCGCGACCATCGCGGCGGAATCGACCAGCGCGTGACGGTCGAGGACTCGATGGGCGCCGTCCACGCCTCGCGCGGGCGCCTGAAACCCCCCGCCGACGACATGCTGTCGGAGGTGGCGATCGTGGCACGGATCGCCGAGCGCCTGTTCGCAGGGCCCAACGCCCTACCGAACGCTCCGCAGGCCGATTGGAAGGCCATCGAAGCCGACTACGCAACAGTGCGCGCGCACATCGAGGCAGTCGTTCCCGGGTTCGACGATTACGAGGCGCGCATCGCAAAGGGCCGCACCTTCTTCCTCCCGAATGGCCCCCGCGACGAGCGCCGCTTCACCACGGTGACGGGTAAGGCGATCTTCACGGCCAACGAACTCGAGTATCCGAAGATCCCCGAGGGCCACCTGCTGCTGCAGACCCTGCGCAGCCACGACCAGTACAACACCACGATCTACGGCAAGGATGACCGGTACCGCGGCATCCGTGACGGGCGTCGCGTCGTACTCGTGAACAGCACGGATGCCGAAGCCGCGGGCGTCGCCGACGGCGAGATCGTCGACCTCGTATCGGTGTGGACCGACGGAACCGAGCGGCGTGCAGAGGAGTTCCGGGTGGTGCACTACGACACCCCCGTCGGAAACGCCGCCGCCTACTACCCCGAGACGAACGTGCTCGTTCCGCTGGACTCGACGGCCGACGGATCGGGCACGCCGACCTCGAAGTCCGTCATCATCCGGCTCGAGCGCCGGGGTTCGGAACAGCCGAGCTCGTGACAGCCGCCCCGGATGCCGCCACTGCTGCGCCCCCGGGCGGGGCAGTGGTCCGCGCTGCCGTCGTGACGGCATCTGACCGCGCGGCATCCGGGGAGCGTCCGGATGCGACAGGACCGGCTCTTGTTCGACGACTCGGCGAGGCTGGGTACGTGTGCGACGCGGCGATCGTCGTGGCCGACGGGCAGGACTCGGTTGCCGGCGGCATCCGTCGCGGGCTGGATGCCGGTGCCCGGGTGATCATCACGACCGGCGGCACCGGAGTGGGCCCCCGCGATCGCACCCCCGAAGCGACCCGGGCCGTGATCGACCGGGAGGTTCCGGGCCTTGCCGAGGTGTTGCGGCGCGAGGGCGCGGCATCCACGCCGATGGCGGCGCTCTCGCGCGGGATCGTCGGTGTCGTCGACGGGCCAGGCGCCGTGATCGCGAATCTGCCCGGGTCGACGCGCGGCGCCGCCGAGGGCCTCGAGACGCTGCTCCCGCTGCTGCCGCACGTTCTGGACCAGCTCACGGGCGGGGATCACTGATGGCAGACGCCATACGGATCGCGCGGATCAGCGATGAGCCCCTCGACCTCGCTGCGCACATCGCGGCGGTGTCGGGTCCGACCGCCGGCGGGATTGCGACCTTCGTCGGCACGGTCCGCGACCACGATCCGGGCGCACGCGGTGAGGTGACGCTGCTCGAGTACTCGTCACATCCGGACGCCGAGCGGATCCTGGGCGGTATCGCGGCGTCATGTCTCGCGGAGACTGAGGCCGAGTGCGCCATCGCCGTCACGCACCGCATCGGAAAGCTCGGTGTCGGCGATCTCGCCGTCGTCGTCGCGGTCTCAAGCGCCCACCGCGCTCCCGCATTCGAGGTGTGCCGGGCACTGATCGAGCGCATCAAGACCGACCTACCGATCTGGAAGCGCCAGCACGAGCACGACGGCACCGCGAGCTGGGTGGGACTCGACGCATGAGTGCCGTTCCCCTGCCCCTGCCGACGACGCTCGCTCGCCCCGGCGGCGTTGATGCGACGTACGCCGAGCGGGCGGCGCCCGGCTCGCGCGGGCAGTTGGTCGACAGGTTCGGCCGGGTGCACCGGGACCTGCGCATCTCGCTGACTGACCGGTGTTCGCTCCGCTGCACCTACTGCATGCCGGAGCAGGGCGTCGAGTGGCTCGCGAAGAGCAGCATCCTGACGACAGACGAGATCGTGCGGGTCGCGGGAGTGCTCGCAAGCCTCGGGATCGTCGAGGTTCGACTGACCGGCGGGGAGCCGCTGCTGCGTCGCGACATCGTGGACGTCGTTCGGCGTGTCGCCGCGATCGAGGGCGTCGCGGGTCCGCTCGAGGTGTCGATGACCACCAACGGACTGAAGCTCCCCGAGCTTGCCGAGCCGCTACGCGAGGCCGGTCTTGCGCGGGTGAACGTGTCGATCGACACGCTGCGCCGCGACCGCTTCGCTGAGCTGACGCGCCGCGACCGTCTGGATGACGTCTTGTCCGGCATCCGTGCCGCCCGCCGTGCCGGCTTCGCACCCCTCAAGCTCAACGCGGTGCCGATGCGCGGCGTCAACGACGACGAGATCGTCGACCTGGTGCAGTTCGCGGTCGACAACGGGGCTCAAATGCGGTTCATCGAGCAGATGCCGCTGGATGCCGGCCACACGTGGTCTCGCTCCGAGATGGTCGATGCGGGTGAGATCCTCGACAAGCTCACGCGGCGCTTCACGCTCACGCCGATCGGCGAGCGCGGTTCGTCGCCGTCGCAGGACTACCTCGTTGATGGCGGACCGACCACGGTCGGGCTCATCGCGTCGGTGTCAGCGCCGTTCTGCGGTGCGTGCGACAGGGTGCGGTTGACTGCCGACGGGCAGATCCGCAACTGCCTGTTCGCCCGCGAGGAGTCCGATCTGCTGCCGCTCCTGCGCGGCGCGGAGGGCAGCTCGCCCGCGGATGACGACGCCATAGCCGACCTGCTACGCCGGTCGATCGCGGGCAAGCGCGCAGGCCACGGCATCGACGACCCCGGATTCCTGCAGCCCCAGCGCCCCATGAGCGCGATCGGCGGCTGACCCCGGCATCCGCACCCTTCCGCTGCGGGCCCGCACCTTCCGCGAACCCACAACCTCCGCGCCGACCCCACGCCTTCCGCACCCAAGAACGTGTGGGGTCGGCGCGAGACCTGTGGGTTCAGCGGCCAAGATCCGGCGAAGTTCGGGCGCGCTCAGCCGCCGGCGAAGGGCGGCAAGATGTCGACGACATCGGATGCCGACAGCGGCATATCGGCATCCGTGCGCTCTCCGTTGACGAGCACCGCACACCGCGGCAGCACGAATCCGAGGCGTTCGTGGTCGGTGACCACCGCAGCGCGCAGGGCGTCTAACGTCTGCTCGCCGCGGACCTCCTCCTCGGCACCGGCCGCTTCAGCCGCGCCGGCAAAGTAACGAACCGTCGCCATCAGACTCCGCCCCCGCCGCTGTGGGGGGCACGCCCTTCCGCCCACGCGTCGGCGAGCGCGACGACCTCGGCGAGGGCAGCCGCCGTATCCTCGGGGCTGCCGCCTGCACGGCCGGCAACCAGCCCCGCGACGAAGGCGCTCAGAGGCGCGGCGGGGCGTGCAACGTCATGCGCGACATCGCGTGCGAGGTCGAGCACGAGCGCGATCGGCACCTGCTCGGCATCCAACCCGAAGCGATCACGCAGCACCGAGGACCACTCATCGAGTGCTTCGGGCGGAAGGGTGCGGTCGTTCATGCTGGCTCCTGACTCTCGAGACCGGGCACGGGAGAGATCCTGCCATGTGTCGACGTCGGTCGTCACCCCAGTTGTATCCGGCAGATACCGACATCGCAGGTCGGCGAACAGGTCGCTCATCCGCGCACCCACCGGCTCTGTTTGTCGCGCGGCAGCGTCGACGAGCGCCTGCGTCCGAATCCGTGCACAGAGCCACTGGCGGCGACCGGCACGGTCCACGAGCACGACCCCGTCGGCTCCCGCGGCGTCATCGAGGCCCGCCGCGAGAAGGGCCGCCACGGCGCGATCGCCCGCGGCGAGGTCACCGGCCAGCAGCAGGACCTCGTCGGCCTCCACGCGGCCGATCGCCGCGGCGATCGCCGCTACCGGCCCGCCTCCTGCCGGTTCCTCGCGCATCACCACGAGATGTGACGGTCCCGAACGCAGGATGAGAGACGTATCCGCATCCGCTGACGCCGCTTCGAGCGGGATTGATCCTGCGTTCGGCTCGCTGTCGACGAGCTCGTGCCCCGCCGCAGGGTCCACGGGCGGCGCACCGACGACGACGACTGTGCCGTCGCACACAGCCCCTGCGGCCCGGACCGTGCGGCTGAGCAGTGACCGCCCCGCTACCGTCAGGGCGGTCTTATCGACCCCGCCCATCCGTGATGCTCGGCCTCCCGACAAGATGATCGCGCCGAGCCGCGCTCGCGAGCCCGCGACGGGCGCAGGTAGGCCCGGCGTCGAAGCCGAATCCTGGCCGCTTCCGGGCGTCACTCCTCGCGTGTCCACGATCCTGAGCGGCCGCCCTCCTTGGCGGTGATGCAGGCATCCGTGATCGTGACGGTGCGGTCGATGCCCTTGACCATGTCGACCACCGAGAGCGCGGCGACGGTCACGGCGGTGAGCGCCTCCATCTCGACCCCGGTGCGGTCAGCAGTGCGCACCGTCGCCGTGATGCTCACCCCGGCGTCCTCGATCTGCAGGTCCACGACGACACCGTGGACCCCGATCACGTGCGCGAGCGGAAGCAGCTCGGGTGTGCGCTTGGCGGCCTGGATTCCGGCGATCCGCGAGACGGCCAGCACATCCCCCTTCGGCACACTGCCGTCACGCAGCGCCGCGACGGTGTCTGGAGCCATCGTGACGAAGGCGCGGGCGGATGCGGCACGCACCGTCGGCTGCTTGCCGGTCACATCCACCATGCGGGCGTGACCGGACTCGTCGAGGTGCGTGAAACTCATGTCACCAGCATGACATCGACGAGGTCGCCGGCGGCTACCTCCTCGACGGACGCCGGGACCACCGCCCACGCCTCGGCGAGCGCGAGTGCGCCGGCACGGTGGGAGCCAGATCCTCCGGCGGTCGCGGGACGAACGGTCCATGCCGCAGGGTCGGACCGATCGATGGCGACGGGCATGAACTGCTCGCGGGCTGGCGGGGTTCGCCATCCGTCCGATACCCGCAGGCGGATGACGGGGCGCAGCACGTCACGTCTTCCCTGCATCCGCAGCAGCGCCGGGCGCACGAAGGCCTCGAACGACACAGCGACGCTCACGGGGTTCCCGGGCAGGCAGAACACCGGGATGCCGCCGATGGCGCCGTGCCCCTGCGGCTTGCCGGGCTGCATCGCGACGGTGAGGAACTGCACGCCGGTCGGTTCGAGGACGTCCCGCACCACCTCGTAGGCGCCGACGCTTGCCCCACCGGTGAGCACGATCGCATCCGGGGCGTCGGCTTCGACGCGAGCGAGCACCCGCCGCAACACGGCCGGGTCATCGCCGACGCGGATGAGCTCGGTGACGACAGCGTCGGCGCCTCGCACGAGTCCGTCGAGCAGCAGACCGTTCGACTCGGGGATCTGCCCCGGCCCCACGGGCTCCCCGGGCGCAACCAACTCATCCCCACTGGCGATCACAACCACGCGCGGAGCCGGGCGCACCAGAACGGATGCCGCACCAGCCGCTGCCGCGGCCGATCGCTGCAACGCACCCAGTCGCTCCCCCGCGGCAACCACGACATCACCGACCGAGACATCGTCGCCTTGACGGCGGATATGCGCGCCGGGCGTCGGCTGCGCGTCGAGGCGAATGAGCGACCCGGGGGCGACATCACGGAAGGGCTCCGCGGTCTGTTCGTGCGGGACGATGGCATCGGCTCCGGCCGGAAGCGGCGCTCCCGTCATGATCCGGGCCGCTTCCCCGGGGCCGATGCTCGCGCCGGGGGCGACGCCTGCCGGGATATCCACGACGACGGTGCGCCGCCCACCCCCGTCGCCCGCTCGTACTGCGTAGCCATCCATCGCGGAATTGTCGAAGGCGGGGATCTCGAGCGTTGCGACAACAGGTTCCGCGGTCGTGCGACCCCAGGCATCCGTGATCGGCATCCGAACCGCGGTCAGGACGGTGGTCGCCGCGAGGATCGCGTGGCGATGCTCGGCGACAGTGCGAGTGAAACTCATACGTGGGCGGGCGTAGAAAGGGCGGATGCCGAGCGGACCGGGAGTTCTCGCATCGTTCCGGCGAGGGCGTCGATGACGGCGATCCGACCCAGAAGCGGGCGCCCCTCGCCGACGATGAGCTTGATCGCCTCGGATGCCATCAGCGAGCCGGTCTGCATGCACACCGATGCGAGCACCCCGACGTCCTCACACGTGACGACCTGTCCGGTCGAACCGGCCGGGAACAGGTCGCTCAGGCGCACCGGATCGGTGCCGGCCGGCGGCTCCGACCAGAACACCGTCACCTGCGACCAGAACTCCAGTACGCTCCCCCACACGACCGGCAGCCCGAGCTCTGCGGCTGCGGCATCCACGACGTCGCGGGTCTCGAAGGTGTCGGACCCGTCCAGCACGAGGTCGTAGTCAGACAGGATCTCGCGCGCGTTCGCCGCGGTCAGGCGCACCGGGTGTTCGATCACACGCGCGTCGGGTGCCAGGCCGCGTGCACGAGCCGCGGCACTTTCCGTCTTCGGCTCGCCCACGGTCTCGACCGAGTGAATGATCTGCCGGTGCAGATTGGTCAGGTCCACGACGTCGTCGTCGATGATGCCGATCGTTCCGATGCCGGCCGCGGCAAGCGCCAGGATGACGGATGACCCGAGTCCCCCGGCTCCCACGACCCCGACGCGGGCCGCGGCGAGGCGGCGCTGACCCAGGTCGCCGATGGCGAAGAGTTTGCGGTGACGCGCCGTGCGGTCGCGTTCGGCATCCGTCAGGGCCTCGACGGGCTCGACGAGCGGGGGAAGTGACATGTCCCTACGCTAGCCCCGCACCGGCGCCCGCGGTCCGGCGGGCGCGCAGCCACACCAACTGCGCAGAATCGCACCACCTCCGCATCCGCAGGCCGGAATCCTGCGAACTTCGCGCGGTTCTGCGAGCTTGGGCCGCGCGGGCAGCGGGCGAACGGATGCCGCGAGCTGCCCTAAGCGACCGAGTAGCGCCCCGACGCGACGGCGCGCGCACGAGCCTTGGCGGCCTCTTCTTCGCGGTTTTTCGGCGGCGTCACGGCGACGAGGTCGTCGAGCAGGTGCTGGGTGGCGTGGGCGATCTCGTGGACGGCGCGGTCGAAGGCATCCTGGTTCGCCTTGGACGGCTTGGTCGTCCCGGCGATCTTGCGCACGTACTGGAGGGCTGCAGCGTGAACCTCATCCGAGGTCGCGGCGGGCTCGAAGTTGTGGAGGGTATGGATGTTCCGGCACATGCCCCGACCCTACGCGCGCGCCCGCGGCTCGACCACCCCGTACCGGGGCCGAGCTTGGCACCGCGAAGTTCGCAGAATCACGCCAACTCCGCACGATTGCCGCCGCATCCTGCGAACTTGGCGTTTGGGGACATGCGCGGAACGGGGCAGTCCGCACGTGCGAGCACAGGCGCGGCGGGCAGTAGCGGGCGTGGTCAGGATGCGAGGTGCAGGCGGGCCGCGAGGGCGCGACGGATGCTGCGCTCAACCGCCGGCCAGTCGTGAACGATCTGCGCGTAGCTCAGGCGCATGACGGTGTATCCGCGAAGCGCAAGCTCGGCGTCGTGCGCGATGTCCTTCGTGCGCTGCGCGCTTGAGGAGTGATGCGCGAACCCGTCGATCTGCAGCACGAGCCGCTCGCCGATCAGAAGGTCGACGAACCGTCCGGCGATCCTCGCCTGTTGCACGACCGGAACGCCCCAGCGGCGCAGCGGCAGGACGACGAGGGCCTCCAGCCCCGAATCAGAGAGCCCGACAACCTCCCCGGCCAGGTCTCGCGCGGCCCGCGAGGTCCAGGGGATGCGCCTGAGCGCCTCCGGCGCAAGACCCTCCACACGAGCCGCGGACTCCCACACGGCGAGAGCAGCGTCGTGGGGGACGCATCCAGCGACGTGAGCCAGCGCATCCTCGACGGTCGCCATGAGGCCCCATCCTGGCGGGGAGAGAGGGATAGTCCAGTGGAGCCGTCCTGGCCATCCGTCAGGCAGGCGCGCGGAACCGGAGCCGGGAACCATATGCACGTGGGGATGCAGATCCATGTCGGGCGGCATCCACCACCCCCGTCTGCGCGCAAGGGACAGACACGAAATCCGGCCGCCCGCGGTGGCCGCCGTGACGAGATCCGGCGCCGCTTCCGGAAGGGTCACCCACGCACGACGGATGACTCGCGCCCTCCCGTCCCGTACGAACCCCCGCAAGGCCGCGACCCTGTACCCAGCACGCAGGATGTCGCTCCGGTGCGCGATTCCGCCACGTTCCCGCAACCACTGTTCGAGCTCTGGCGTCACCTCGCCAGCGTGCGTCGCCGGCGGGTGGCGCGACCGCAAGCGGCATCCTTCTGCACGCTCTTCACGGCCCGGCGACGCTGGGGAGGAGTCCAGCCGGCGCGGTTCTGGCACCCCACGAACTCCGCAGACTCGCCCCTACTCCACAGGATTCGGGGCAGAAAGTGCGAGGTTCGCGCGAATCTGCGGACTTCGCGCGCACCAGACGAACTTCGCGCGCGCCAGACGGATGCCGCGCGCGAGACGGAGGCCGCGAACCAGACGGATGCTACGCGTCAGCGCTTGTAGTTCGGGGCCTCGACGACGATCTGCACGTCGTGCGGGTGCGACTCCTTGAGGCCGGCAGCGGTGATTCGGACGAACTTGCCCTTGGCCTTGAGCTCCTCGACCGTGCGGGCACCGACGTAGAACATGGACTGCCGCAGGCCACCGACGAGCTGGTAGGCGACTGCCGCGAGCGGACCGCGATAGGCGACCTGCCCCTCGATGCCCTCGGGGATGAGCTTGTCGTCGGTGGGGACGTCGGCCTGGAAGTAACGGTCCTTTGAGTAGGAGGTCTTCTTGCCGCGCGTCTGCAGCGCACCGAGCGATCCCATGCCCCGGTACTGCTTGAACTGCTTGCCGCCCTGGAAGACGATCTCGCCCGGGGCTTCGTCGGTGCCGGCGAACAGCGACCCGATCATGACCGAGTCCGCGCCCGCGACCAGGGCCTTGGCGATGTCGCCCGAGTACTGCAGGCCACCGTCGGCGATGACCGGAACCCCGGCCTCTCGCGCAGCCTGGAAGGCCTCGTAGATCGCAGTGATCTGCGGAACGCCGACGCCGGCGACAATGCGGGTCGTGCAGATCGACCCGGGGCCCACGCCGACCTTCACGGCATCCACCCCGGCGTCGATGAGTGCTTGCGCGCCTTCACGGGTCGCGACGTTGCCGCCGATGATGTCGATGCCCGCGAATGACGGATCAGCCTTGAGCCGTCGCACGATGTCGATGACGCCCGCCGACTGACCGTTGGCGGTGTCGACGACGAGAACATCCACCCCGACATCCCGCAGCGCCTCGGCGCGTTCCCACGCGTCGCCGAAGAACCCGATCGCAGCACCCACGCGCAGGCGGCCGTGCTCATCCTTGGTGGCAAGCGGGTACTTCTCGCTCTTATCGAAGTCCTTGATGGTGATCAGGCCAGCGAGCTTGCCGTTATCGTCGATGAGCGGGAGCTTCTCGACGCGATGCTTGGCGAAGGTGGCGATGACATCGTTCGCGCCGATCCCGACGGGAGCCGTGATGAGACCCTCGCTGGTCATGACGTCCTTGACGAGGGTGGTCTTGCGCTCGAAGCCCGACACGAACCGCATGTCGCGGTTGGTGACGATGCCGACGAGCGTCCCGTCGTCGTCGACGACGGGGAGGCCCGAGATGCGGTAGGTCGCGCACATCGCGTCGACCTCTTCGATCGTGGCGTCGGGAGTCGTGGTCACGGGGTCGGAGATCATGCCCGACTCGCTGCGCTTGACGCGGTCGACCTGAGATGCCTGATCTTCGATCGAGAGGTTCCGGTGCAGGATGCCGAGGCCTCCCTCTCGGGCGACCGCGATCGCCATCCGCGCCTCGGTGACGGTGTCCATCGCGCTGGAAATGAGCGGGATCGCAACGGTGATGCGGCGCGTCACCCGCGATGAGGTGTCGGCCTCGCTCGGGATGACGTCAGTGTGACCCGGCAGCAGAAGCACGTCGTCATAGGTGAGTCCGACGAATCCGAACGGGTCGTGAGTGTCCATGCTTCTCCTGCGGTCGCGAGCCTTATAGAGAATTCTACGTTCGCGGGCACGCCGGCATTCCCGGGCGGCGGCCGCGGTGGGCTCGGCAACGGATTGGGATCGTTCTCAGCCGAATATGCCCCGGAAACACCGCCGACACATTACGCTCGTACGGTCGTCTACCACGGTCGAAGCGACTTCCTCGGCCGTTGCTGTCCGGGAGGTCTGAGTGCCACATCCGAATGCCCCAGCCAGGACGACGCGGAATCGCCTCGGCGTATTTCTCGCGTTGGCACTGACCCTCGTGGGCCTTCTCGCCCTGCCGACTGCCGCTCACGCCGCGGACGACGATCCCTACCGCATCAGCGGGAATGTGCAGCTCGAGGGTGAGCCGCTCGAGGGCGTCGAACTGACGGTGGACGGCCCCGGCGGCGAGCAAACGGTCGAGACGGATGCCGACGGGCAGTGGGCGGTGGGGGTTCCTGAGCGCAATGCCGACTACACCGTGACACTCAACGAAGACACCCTCCCCGAGGGCATTGCGGTGATCGACGAGACGGGCGAAGACACCTCTCCCAACGTCCGCGAGGTCACGGTCGGGCCCGGCGGCCGCGTGACGACGAACTTCTTCATCGGCGAGGGCGAGCGGAACACCACCGGGTTCGTCGACCAGCTCGTGGAGCGCCTGGTCAATGGCGTCAACTTCGGTTTGATGCTGGCGCTGGCCGCGATCGGTCTCTCGCTGGTCTATGGCACGACGGGGATCTCGAACTTCGCCCACGGCGAGATGGTGACGTTCGGGGCGCTGATAGCGCTGCTGTTCGCCGTGGGGTTGAGTCTGCCGCTGCTGGTGGCCGTCCCGCTGGCGGTGATCGTTTCGGGGGCGTTCGGGTACGCGATGGATGCCGGTCTCTGGCGTCCCCTGCGCCGAAGGGGCCTCGGCGTCGTGCAGCTCATGATCGTCTCGATCGGCCTCTCGCTCGCCCTGCGCTATATCTTCCAGATGTTCGTCGGCGGTGGCACGCTGCAGCTGCCGAATCCCCTGTCGGGCGTCATCCCCCTGCCCGGGTCGATCGTGCTGACCTGGATGGATCTGGTCAGCATGCTGATCTCGGTCGTCGTGATCATCATCTTCGCGCTGTGGCTCACGCGCAGCCGGATCGGTCGCGCGACCCGGGCGGTCTCTGACAACCCGTCCCTGGCAGCGGCATCCGGAATCGACGTGGACGGGATCGTCCGGATCGTCTGGATCCTCGCGGCGGCGCTTGCCGGCCTGTCCGGTGTCCTGTGGGCCTACTTCCGCCCCGGTATCAAGTGGGACATGGGAACCAGCATCCTGCTGCTGCTGTTCGCGGCTGTCGTGCTCGGCGGCCTCGGTACGGCACTGGGCGCCCTCGTCGGATCTCTGATCGTCGGCATCCTGGTCGAAACGACGAGCCTGTTCGGGGTTCCCGACGACCTCAAATACGTGGGCGCGCTGGTCGTCCTGATCCTGATCCTCCTCTTCCGACCGCAGGGCATCCTGGGTCGAAAAGAGCGAGTGGGCTGAAGGGGGCACGACGATGGACTTCGGTCAGATCCTGAACAACACGCTGAGCCAGATCCTCAGCCCCACCACCTTCGGCTTCGCTCTGGCGGCGATCGGCCTGTCGATCCACTTCGGCTTCGCGGGCCTGCTGAACATGGGTGTCGCCGGCTTCATGGCCGTCGGAGCCTACGGTTTCGCGATCTCGATCCTGACGTTCGGACTGCCCTGGTGGCTGGCCGCGCTCGTCGGGTTCGTGCTCGCCGCCGTGTTCGCGCTGATTCTCGGCATCCCGACGCTGCGGCTTCGCGGCGACTACCTCGCGATCGTGACGATCGCCGCAGCCGAGGTCGTGCGCCTGCTGTTCCTGTCGACCGCCTATAAGGACGTCACGGGCTCCGCCGACGGGCTGTTCGGCTTCCAGGCGGAGTTCCGGGCGGCAAACCCGCTCCCGCAGGGCACCTATGGATTCGGCCCGTGGACCTACACGAGCGACCAGTGGTGGGTGATCATCATCGGCGTCGCGCTGACCGCGGTCGCGGTGCTGTTCACCTGGTCGCTGATGCGGAGTCCCTGGGGACGCGTCATCAAGGGCATCCGTGAAGATGAGGATGCCGTGCGGTCCCTGGGTAAGAACGTGTTCTCGTTCAAGATGCAGGCCCTCGTCATCGGTGGCGTCATCATCGCGGCGGGCGGCATCGTCACCGCGATGGGAACCAACGTCAACCCCAACGTCTATGTGACCTCCCAGACCTTCTTCATCTGGACGGCGCTCCTGCTGGGTGGGGCCGCCACGATCTTCGGCCCGGTGCTCGGCGCTGTGCTGTTCTGGGTTGTGCGAGCGTTCCTCTCCAACCTCCTTCCCGCGCTGGTGGATGCCGGGCTCCTGCCCTTCCTCTCGCGCGAGCAGGCACAGCAGTCGGTCTTCGTCCTGATCGGGGTCGCTCTGATGCTGCTGATCATCTTCCGCCCGCAGGGGATCCTCGGGAACAAGAAGGAGCTGAGCTTTGTCCGATGAGCCGCTCGCGCCGGTAGCGCGTCCCAAGACGACTGGCCTTCATGAGGGTGAGATCCGCCCCGGTGTCGCCAAGGTCGACCCGATCATCGTCGCGGACGGTGTCAAGCGCACGTTCGGCGGCCTGACCGCCGTGGATGTCGAGCATCTCGAGATCCCGCGGAATGCCATCACCGCTCTCATCGGACCCAACGGTGCCGGAAAGACGACGTTCTTCAACCTGCTGACCGGCTTCGACAAGCCCGACGAGGGGTCCTGGAAGTTCGATGGCACAGCCCTTGCGGGAGTTCCCGCGTTCAAGGTGTCGCGGATGGGTGCGGTGCGCACGTTCCAGCTGACCAAGGCGCTGGGCCTTCTGACCGTGCTCGAGAACATGAAGCTCGGCGCGACGGAGCAGCGCGGCGAGAGCTTCTTCGCGTCGCTGTTCCCGTTCCTGTGGCGAAAGCAGGATGTCGAGATCGAAGAGCGCGCCCGCGTGCTGCTGAAGAAGTTCAAGCTCGACGCGAAGGAGACCGACTTCGCGGCGAGCCTCTCGGGTGGGCAGCGCAAGCTCCTCGAAATGGCCCGCGCACTCATGAGCTCGCCGCAGTTCGTCATGCTCGATGAGCCGATGGCGGGTGTGAACCCCGCTCTCACGCAGTCACTGCTGGATCACATCCTCGACCTGAAGGACGAGGGCATGACGGTGCTGTTCGTCGAGCACGACATGCACATGGTCCGTCACATCGCCGACTGGGTCGTCGTGATGGCCGAGGGCAAGATCGTCGCCGAGGGTCCGCCCGACACGGTCATGCAGAACCCCGCGGTGATCGATGCCTACCTCGGCTCGCATCAGGATGTCGACCTCGGCGTTGTCACCGGGCGCGTGCCCGGCGAACTCAACACCGCCGCCATCGAGTTGCAGCAGGAGGTTCAGGAGTTCGACGAGGCCATCGAAAAGTCGCATCACCACCAGTCGGATGCCGCCCCCGGCACATCGCGAGAGCCGGGCGAGGGCACCGGGACGGAGAAGTCATGACCGATGCAGCCGCCACCGACGAGCGTCCCCCCGTCCGTGAGGGCACGCCGGTCGTCCTGGTCGACGAGGTTCACGCCGGATATCTGCCCGGGGTGAACATCCTCAACGGCGCGACCCTGACCGCCTGGGACGGCGAGCTCATCGGCATCATCGGCCCGAACGGCGCCGGCAAGTCCACGCTGCTGAAGGCGATCTTCGGCCAGGTGAAGGTACGCCAGGGCGACATTTCGCTCAACGGCGAGAAGATCACGGGCCTCAAGGCGAACAAGCTCGTCGCCAAGGGCGTCGGGTTCGTCCCGCAGACCAACAACGTCTTCCCGAGCCTCACGATCGCCGAGAACCTGCAGATGGGTCTGTTCCAGCGCCCCAAGCTCTACACCGAACGCCTGGAGTTCGTCACCGGCATCTTCGCGGAGCTCGGCAAGCGGCTGAACCAGCGCGCCGGGTCGCTGTCGGGCGGTGAGCGCCAGATGGTGGCGATGAGTCGTGCTCTCATGATGGATCCTGCCGTCATCCTGCTCGACGAGCCCTCGGCGGGCCTGTCCCCCGCCCGGCAGGATGACGCGTTCCTGCGGGTCTCGGAGATCAACAAGGCCGGGGTGACGACGATCATGGTCGAGCAGAACGCTCGCCGGTGCCTGCAGATCTGCGACCGCGGCTATGTGCTCGATCAGGGCAAGGATGCCTACACCGGCACCGGCCGTGAGCTGCTCAACGACCCGAAGGTCATCGGCCTCTACCTCGGCACCCTCGGCGCCTAGCCCCGCGCCGCGGCATCCCTCGCTCCCGCGGGACCCCCCGCCTCGAGGCGCGAACCCACACCGTCGCGCGCGAACCCACACCTCTTCACCCCCGAAACCTGTGGGCTCAGCACGGATGCTGTGGGTTCGGCACCTCACACCGGCCCGTCACCCCCGCACGATGCCCGCACCATGCCTCGAGGCATCCACCTCCCCACCCACTCGCGAACCCACACCTTCGTGCGCGAACCCACACCTTCCGACGCAGGAATCGTGTGGGGTCAGCACGGATGCTGTGGGTTCGGCGCGCAGCTCGGCCGGTCGCACGGATGCCGCACACAACGGAAGCGGGGCCCCGACCCGAAGGTCGGAGCCCCGCTCGCTAGCCGTGAGGCTTACTGGTAGGCGACGTAGTCGTTGTCGGCGGTGTACTCGTAGATGCCGATCGACGCCTCGGTGGGGTCGCCCACGTCGTCGAACGTGATCGGACCGGAGATGCCGTTGTAGTCAGCGACTCCGCCGCCGTTGATGATCTCGGCGCACTCGGCGAACGAGGTGCAGGCAGTACCGTCGCCCGAACCGCCGGACACTTCCTGCAGCTTGTCGGCGATCGCTGCGCCGTCGGTCGAACCGGCGGCCAGAGCAGCGAGCGCGAGCAGGATGACGGCGTCGTAGGACTCGGCGGCGTAGCTGAACTCCGTCAGCTCCTCGTTGCCCTCGTCGGTCCAGAAGGTCTGGAGCGAGTCGGTGAAGTCGGTGATCGTGTCGATCGAGAGACCAGGCAGCGTGCCCTTGGCGCCTTCAAGCGATCCACCCACGTCGATGCCGTTGCTACCGAAGTTCGACAGGTTGCCGTCGACGAAGTACAGCTTGTCGGCGGGCACGCCTGCGGCGAACAGCTCGGGCAGCATGGTCTTGACCTCTTCGAACGTGATCAGGGCGATCGCGTCGGGGTTGGCAGCGACGACCTCCGAGATCTGAGCCGAGAAGTTCGTGTCACCCGTGTTGTAGGTGGGCTCGGCGACGACGGTCCCGCCCGCGGCCTCGAACGCGTCCTTGACGAAGCTCGCGAGGCCGGTGCC
Organism: Microbacterium sp. UBA1097; assembly: GCF_002313585.1. Classification (NCBI taxonomy): domain Bacteria; kingdom Bacillati; phylum Actinomycetota; class Actinomycetes; order Micrococcales; family Microbacteriaceae; genus Microbacterium; species Microbacterium sp. UBA1097. The sequence goes on from NZ_DCBW01000021.1 coordinate 42,516, forward strand.
GTACGAGTCGTTGAGGACGATCATGCCCAGGGTCTGCGCACCCGACTCGGCGATCAGGTTTCCGAGCACCTCACCCTGCAGGGTGTCAGACGGCGCCGTGCGGAAGTAGAGGCCGTTGTCGTCGTAGGTCGAGAATGCAGCCGAGGTATTGGCGGGCGAGAACTGGATGACGCCGGCGCCGACCACCTGGTCGATGAACTGCAGCGAGGTGCCCGATGAGGCAGCACCGATGATCGCGGAGACGCCCTCGTTGAGAAGACGCGGGATCTCGGTCTCGTAGGCCTTGTTGTCGGTGTCACCCGAATCGCCCTGGATCATCTCGATGGTCACGCCCGCGTTTGCGGCGTTGACCTCGGATGCGGCGTACTCGGTACCCGCGATTTCCGGCGGGCCGAGGAAGGCCAGGTTGCCGGTCACGGGCAGCGCCGTGCCGATCTTGAGGTCGAGGGATTCGCCCGCGGGCTCGCTGGTACCGTTCCCGCCGCCAGAGTCGCCGGCGCAACCCGCCAGGAAGACCGCGCTGACACCGACCACGGCGATACCGCCGAGGATCGAGCCGGCGCGGGATCGTGTGAAGACGCCCATGATGCTCCTTGCTGTGAATGGATGCGGGTCGCCAAAGAGCCCGCACAGTGCCAATAACTTATCCGCGGACTGGTCTCGCGTGTGTTGCGGTGCGTTAACGATGTGTAACGCCGTCAAATCGTTACCTGGCGCCGGTATCCGTCGCGATCGACGGCGCGGGAATGCCGGGGATGGGCGTATCGTTGAGATGCATACCCCTCAGGGGTATCGAGATAGCCGTACTCTCACGGGAGGAACCCGCCATGACAAACCACGAATACGTCGTCACCGGAATGACCTGCGGCCACTGCGAGCACGCCGTGCGGGACGAGGTCTCGCGAATCCCGGGCGTATCCGCGGTCGAGGTCAGCGCTGCAACCGGCCTCCTGACGGTCACCGCCGAGACCCTCGACGACACTGCAGTGCTGACCGCCGTCGACGAGGCCGGCTACCAGGCCGCGCGACGGTGACGACAGCCGCACCTGCCGGCGGGGGCAGCTCAGCACCGATCGAGCTTCAGATCGGTGGGATGACGTGCGCCTCGTGCGCCGCGCGTATCGAGAAGCGACTGAACCGGATGCCGGGGGTGTCGGCATCCGTCAACTACGCCACCGAGAAAGCCGTCGTCCGAATCGATGACGTCCCGGCGAACGCGAACGAGTCGCGCGCCGATGCTGCAGCCCTCATCGCCGAGGTCGAACGCACCGGGTACACGGCCACAGTGCCCGCGCCGCCGGTGCCCGAGACCGACGAGCCGGCGACCGATCCCGAGCTCGCCTCGCTGCGCCAGCGCCTGATCGGGGCGGCGGTGCTGTCGGTGCCGGTGATCCTGCTCGCAATGATCCCCGCGCTGCAGTTCACCTACTGGCAGTGGGCATCGCTGGCGCTTGCCTCACCCGTCGTCGTGTGGGCTGCGTGGCCGTTCCACCGCGCCACGGCGATCAATCTGCGCCACGGCGCTGTCACCATGGACACTCTCGTCTCGATGGGGGTCTCGGCCGCCTACCTGTGGTCGCTGTACGCGCTGTTCTTCGGCGGCGCCGGGATGCCGGGAATGACCCACGGCTTCACGTGGATCGCGCAGCCGGGCGAAGCCGGAAACACGATCTACCTCGAGGTTGCCGCGGGAGTCACGACCTTCCTGCTGCTCGGTCGCTACCTGGAGGTGCGCGCGAAGCGGCGCGCGAGCCAGGCAGTTCGGGCACTGCTGGAGGTCGGCGCAAAGGATGCCGCGCTGCTTCGCGGTGGCGCGGAGGTGCGGGTCCCTGTCGCTCAGCTTCGCGTCGGCGACGAATTCGTCGTGCGCCCCGGCGAGCGCATCGCGACCGACGGGGTTGTCGTGTCGGGGACCTCGGCCGTGGACACCTCGACGATCACGGGCGAGTCGGTTCCCGTCGAGGTCAGCGAGGGTGACGCGGTCGTGGGCGCGACGGTCAACGTCGGGGGCCGTCTCGTGGTGCGCGCCACGCGCGTGGGCGAGCAGACGCAGCTGGCGCAAATGGCGCGCCTGGTGGAACAGGCTCAGGCTGGCAAGGCCGAGGTACAGCGACTGGCCGACCGCGTCGCGGGGGTGTTCGTGCCGATCGTCATCGTGATCGCCGTCGGGACTCTCGTGACCTGGCTGCTGCTCGGCGGAGGCACGGCGTTGGCGCTGACGGCGGCGATCGCCGTGCTGATCATCGCCTGCCCGTGCGCACTGGGACTGGCGACACCGACAGCCCTCCTGGTCGGCAGCGGCCGCGGCGCGCAGCTCGGCATCCTGATCAAGGGGCCGCAGATTCTGGAGTCGACCCGGCGCGTCGACACTGTCGTGCTCGACAAGACCGGAACCGTGACCGAGGGCCGGATGACGCTCGTGGACGTGCTGCCCGTGCCGGGCGAGGATGCCGCCGAGGTGCTGCGTCTGGCCGGTGCGGTGGAGTCTGCATCCGAGCACCCGATCGCCCGGGCGATCGCGGGTTCCGCGGCGGCCGGGGGCCCGCTTCCCGAGGTGGGATCGTTCTCGTCCGTAGCGGGGCGCGGGGCGACGGGGGTGGTCGACGGCCACGCCGTCGCGGTCGGATCGCTGGGCTTGCTCGCCGAGTGGTCGGTGCACCCGGATGCCGAGATCACGGCATCCATCGAGCGCGCCGGCGCGAACGGGACGACCGCCGTTGTCGTCGCATGGGATGGGAAGGCTCGCGGCATCCTCACCGTCGCGGACTCGGTGAAGCCCTCGAGCACTGCCGCCGTCGCCCGGCTGCGCGAGCTCGGGCTGGAGCCGATCCTGCTCACCGGTGACCACGACGCCGTGGCGCGTCGCGTGGCAGATGAGGTCGGCATCCGCGAGGTCATCGCCGGGGTGCTGCCCGCCGAGAAGGCCGCGCAGATCGAGAAGCTTCAGGCGCGCAGCCGAGTCGTGGCAATGGTCGGCGACGGCGTCAACGACGCGGCGGCGCTCGCGCAGGCCGACCTCGGTATCGCGATGGGCACGGGAACTGACGCCGCCATCGAGGCCTCCGACCTGACGCTTGTGCGCGGAGACCTCCTGGGCGCGGTCGACGCCATCCGGCTGTCGCGGGCGACGCTGCGCACGATCCGTGGGAACCTCTTCTGGGCGTTCGCCTACAACGTGGCGGCGATTCCGCTGGCTGCCCTCGGGCTGCTGAACCCCATGATCGCCGGTGCGGCGATGGCGGCATCCAGCGTCTTCGTCGTCGGCAACAGCCTGCGGCTCCGCCGCTTCCAGAGCATTGACCCGGCTGTCGGATCCCGCACCACACCCAACGAACGGAGCCCGCGATGAGCGACGCCCTGGAGACGACCCCGCACGGGGCGACGGATGCCGAGCATGATGCCCACGGGCCGGCGGGCCATCACGGGTATATCGGCGACAAACAGCGCTACCTGAACCGGCTGAAGCGCATCGAGGGGCAGGCTCGCGGCATCCGTTCGATGGTGGAAGACGAGAAGTACTGCATCGACATCCTCACCCAGATCAGTGCCACCACCGCCGCGCTGGAGTCTGTCGCGCTCGGCCTTCTCGAAGACCACCTGCGCCATTGCGTCGTGGATGCCGCGAGGCAGGGCGACGAGCAGGCCGAGGAGAAGATCCGCGAAGCCTCGGCAGCCATCGCCCGCTTCGTGCGCTGACGCACGCTGGCGCCACTCACCCGTTCGGCTGTCCCCCGCCGCCATTCACCCGTTCGGCTGTCACAGACTGTCGCTCGCGGGCGACGGATGCTGCAGTCTGTGACAGCGGAACGGCGGGGTCGGTGCGGCGGCGCGGGCACGGGGGCGCCGCGGCGCGGGAGCGCGAGGCGGGCGGATCAGCTGTATTCGGCGACGTCGCTGACCCCGCGGGCGCGTCGCGCGAACACGACCGAGTCGACGGTCAGCACCGCGAGCGCCACCCACACGAGCGCGAAGCCTACCCAACGCTCGGGCGGCATCGGCTCGCCGAGGATCCAGGCCCCCGTGATGAACTGCATGATCGGCGCGATGAACTGAAGCAGCCCGACGACGGTGAGCGGCACACGTCGAGCTCCGGCGGCGAACAGCAGCAACGGCACGGCTGTCGCGGCGCCCGCGAGACTCACCAGCACGACATGCCAGAGACCGTATGCGCCGACGGAGAGACCGGTCGTCAGTGACGTGACCACCAGCAGCACGATCGCGAGCGGTGTGAGCCACGCCGACTCGAGGGTGAGGCCGCTGACGGCATCCACCGAGGGCCCGATCCGTTTCTTGATCAGGCCGTAGATGCTGAAGGATGCCGCGAGCGTCAGCGCCACCCACGGGACCGTGCCGTAGCCAACGATCGTGACGATGACAGCGATGCCCGCGATCGCGATCGCGATCCACTGCGTCAAGCGCAGCCGCTCGCGCAGCACGAGGACGCCCAGCAGGACCGTGGCGATCGGGTTGATGAAGTAGCCGAGGCTCGTCTCGATGACGTGACCCGACAGGGTCGCGAGGATGAACACCTGCCAGTTGACGTAGATGACAGCTCCGGCCAGCGCCGTCCAGCCGAGCAGCCGTGGCTGACGCACGATCGCGAGAAACGGCCGCCAGGCGCGCATGACGGTGAGCAGGAAGATGCAGAAGACGAGGGAGAGCAGGATGCGCCAGCCGACCAGCTCCCAGCCGGTGATCGGCGCCAGCAGGATGAAGTAGAGCGGCAGGAATCCCCAGAGGAAGTACGCCGAGAACGCGAAGATGCCGCCGACGAGCCGCTCGCGTGCAGCCTCTGCCGGCGCTTCCCGGGCCAGGTGCGCGGCATCCGATCCGGCGATCTCTGCCGCCCCAGATGCCGGAATGTCACCGGTCGCGGGCGCCGAGCCCCCATCCCCCGGAACCGATTCGCGCGCCACTCACTCAGCCTAGGGCGCGCCGGCGACCCTGCGGCGCGCGTCTGTCGCGCAGCCGCAGTGTCCTCCGGCCGAGTCTCGGCAGATTCCTGCCACGCCCCGCTGCGCGTGCTGCGCCCTGCCCAGCTTGCTGAACCCACACCTCCGTCGCCGAGCCCACAGGGTTCCGCGCGCGAATCGTGTGGGGTCGGCCGCGGTGCTGTGGGCTCGCGGGGATGGGCGGGGCAAAACAGACGGGGCCCGGATGCCGCAGCATCCGAGCCCCGTCGAAGAGTTGTCGACTCAGCGGACGACGACCGCCAGCACGTCGCGAGCCGAGAGCACCAGGTACTCGTCGGCGCCGAACTTCACTTCGGTCCCGCCGTACTTGCTGTAGATGACGCGGTCACCGACGGCGACGTCGAGCGGAACGCGGTTGCCGTTGTCATCGATACGACCGGGTCCGACTGCGACGACCTCGCCCTCCTGGGGCTTCTCCTTCGCGGTGTCGGGGATGACCAGACCACTCGAGGTGGTCTGCTCGGCCTCGACCTGCTTGATGACGATGCGGTCCTCGAGCGGCTTGATGGAAACCGACACGGGTCTACCTCTGCTTTCCTTGAGATACCAAGACTCGTTAGCAACCTCACACCGAGAGTGCTAACGCAAGTGTATTGAAGCTCTGGCACTCACGCAACGCGAGTGCCAATCCGGATGCCGTGACTTCAGCGCCCCCGCGCCCGACCGGCGACGCCCGATCCACCGGCGA
>NZ_DCBW01000053.1:0-11800 GCF_002313585.1 Microbacterium sp. UBA1097
GAGGGCTACTACATACCGTCTAGAGGCGCTCAGAACGCCGCAGGAGGCCGTAGAGGACCGGCCTCGCACGACGCCTCTCGCCAACGACCATGAAGCCTCTCAGCGACCCCGCGTCCGAAAGACGATCGTTCTGTGAGACACGTCCGATCCGCCACCCACAGCATCGGCTCACTGCTGGGCACCGCGGTGGGCTACCGGTAGCGACCGTCCCAGCGCCCGCGCGGATCATCAGGCCCCGCACGGTCGACTACGTTCCCGACTCGGAGCGACCCTGCGTCTGAAGCTTCTCCTCGAGATTCGCTGCTCTCACGCTGACGATGATGGCCACGATGCCACCGACGACGTAGACGACGGTACCCAGGAATGAGGCGTAGATGATCCACGAGGCTGTTCGGACCCCATCGACTGCGAGGACCATCAACGCGATGACAGCCATCACGGCGAGGGTTGTCATCGCGAAGGCGAAGGTGGACCATAGTCCCGGTGACAGCCTCCGCGCGCTTCTCACCTTCCATAGGGCGAGAGCGGCGGAGACGACCGCGACCACGAACAGGACGATCGTGACGATCGCACCGATCCAGCCGATGACCAATTGCTGGTCGGAGGGTTCGCCGCAGCTGTAGAGCAGCGGCACGGCGCTCAACGTGGAGCCGATTTGGCAGTACGGACTGCGTTGCTGCATGTAGTGGCCGGCGGAGACGAAGAGCGGGATCAGAAGAGAGACGAGCAGACTGCACCAGCCCAGCCCGAGAAGGCCGGACTGGTGCAGTCGAGGTTGTGCGCTCATGTATCTACTAAACAGGACGACACCAGATCAGTACGGACCGTTGCATGACCAGATCTGTGCCGCGACGAGGCCGAACTCTCCGGAATACCAGCAGAGGTCGGGCGCCTGATTGTTGTTGTCTGCGTTGAGGACCATCCTGTTCTGGCCAGTACCGGGACCGGGATAGCTAAGGGCGGTTACCCCCATGCAGTCTGTGAGAGGCATCCAGGGTTGGTTCTCACATTGGTGTCGGGTCACGGGTTGGACGATTGATCCGACCCTGCTCTGGGTTTCCTGCCCCCGGAGTGGGTAGGAGTAGATCATGAGAGTGTTCGTGCCGTAGGTGCCTGAAGGCATGGCCCAGGGCTGTGCCATTCCCACCGCGACGGTCGACACGTTGCAGGGGTCGGACAGATCGTTGTAGTCACCATAGAGCCCGAGGGCACCTGGTGCCGCGACCACGTTCGCGCCGTCGATGACCCATCCGAACCAGTCGAACGGCTGGTTCGACGCAGCAGCCCAATCCTTGTAGTCATCGCCGGAGCAATTCGGACGCAGATCCTTCCCGGGGAATGTAATCGGTGTTCCGGGGGGCCAGGGCCTGTTGTTCGTGTAGAAGTCGACCTGGAACTCCATGCCCCAATGATCTGCCATCACCAACGGGGACGCGTATGGGTCTAGTGACCACCACGAGTACTGCGATGAGATCGAGAGGTTCTGCCCCATGTCCGTGATCATCACCTGAGCGTCGTTGGGCTGCCACGTGTCCCCCGCGGCAGCCGAGGACGCCACAACAGGGGAGAGTTGCGCTGTGGAACTTCTCTCCGCGGGCCCGCGATCCGTCGGAACAACAGCGTCTGGGGCGTCGTACACGGGGAGATCTGCGCCGAGGACCACGTCACCCAGTCCGCGGGACTGCTCACGCTTGTCCGTGAATGCCTCCCCGTCGACGTACGCTGTGACGATCTCCGGAGCGGTGCCTGTTTCCTTCCTGACCTCGGCAAGGAACTCCTCGACCGTCAGTCCGCCGTCGAGCCAGAAGTCGCCAACGATCGAATCGCTCTCGAACCGGTAACCCTCTACCGGCAGCCCAGCCGCCCGAGCGACGGTCGTCGCGGACTCCAGGCTGACCGGGTGCGCGAAGGAGATCTCGGAGAACGTCGGTGTGATGGGCTCCTCGACGGGCTCCTTCACGGGGCTCTGGTTACCCGATTCGGCAATTGCCGCGGCCGGTGTCATTGCGAGCACCACCGCGGCGATTGCCCCGCCGAGTGAGATGGCTTTCAGGTGTCTCATCAATCCTCCTGTCATCGTTGAGTGTCGATGTCTCACTCTCTCCATGGCACTCACACGAAACCAGGCAGTACGTTCCCTGGACTCAGAGGCGGAAACATGAGATAGGCGGGTACGCTACGTCGGCGGGTGAGGTGTCAGCTCCAGAGCCCACAGAACACGAATGACCGTGACCATCGTGGGGTTCGGAGCCGTCCCGACACCAGGCCCGACCCGCTCGAGCGCCGCATACGTCTGCACAGATACATCGGCCATGTGCGCGACCTCTTCTTGAGAGAGGCCGCGCCTGCGTCGCGCCGTCACAAGAACCTCGGCAAGGTCTCGCGTCACTTCGTAGTACCGGTCAGCGAATGACCGCGCTTCCTGCATAGAGGCCTCCCTCGACACGGAAATGCCCACGGGGCGCTCACGAGCCAAGGCCGACGCTACCTACGGACATCGGATCTGTCTGTCCCCCATAAGGGGGACAAGCCTGGCCTCTCGCCAGACCGGCGTCCGAAAGACGATCGTTCCATGGACACCTGGTCAGGCGCGATACCGACCGAGTCGGCACCCGGAATTCCGCGGCAGCCCCGTGAAGCCATCGGCGCGTCCGCAAGCGCTTGATCTACCGGACGCGGGTACACGACCGCGACACACGACCGGGCCCTGCACCGACGGTGCAACACTGGGGTGGTGGGCACGCTCAACCGAACACCGACTCGCCCCGCTGCCGTGAGCCTCGACGATGCCCTCTCACGAGCCGAGGCGGGCGACGACCTCAGCCGCGACGATCTGATCGCGGTGCTCTCGGCGCGCGGGTCGGACCTGGACGCGGTCCTCGATGTTGCGGGCGACCTGCGGGATCACGGCCTGCGAGAGGCTGGACGCCCGGGAATCTTCACCTACTCCCGCAAGGTGTTCGTGCCGGTCACGACCCTCTGCCGGGACCGCTGCCACTACTGCGTGTTCGTCGATACCCCCGGACAGCTGCAGCGCGCCGGCAAGCCGGTGTTCATGAGCCCCGAGCAGGTGCTCGCCGTCGCCCGCGCCGGCCAGCGCCAGGGCTGCAAGGAGGCTCTGCTCACGCTCGGCGACCGCCCCGAGGAACGATGGCCCGAGGCTCGCCGTTGGCTCGACGAGCACGGTTTTGCCTCGACCCTCGACTACGTCGCGCACGTCGCCCGCCTCATCACGGCCGAGACCGGCATGCTCGCGCATCTGAACCCCGGCGTCATGAGCGCCGACGAACTTCAGCGGTTGCGCCCGACAGGACCATCGATGGGCATGATGCTCGAGACGACGTCGCGCGAGCTGTTCGAGACCCCGGGACAGGTGCACTATGGGTCCCCCGACAAGGATCCCGACGTCAGGCTTCGGGTGATCGAGGAAGCCGGCATCCACCGCATTCCGTTCACGACCGGCATCCTCGTGGGGATCGGCGAGACGATCAGCGACCGCGCCGACTCCCTGCTGGCTCTGCGGGACGCGCACCGTCGCCACGGACACCTGCAAGAGATCATCGTGCAGAACTTCCGCGCGAAGCCCGGGACCGCGATGCGGGACGCGGCGGATGCCGAGCTGGAGGAGTACGTCGCCGCAGTGGCGGCTGCGCGCCTGACGATGGGCGCGAATGCACGCATCCAGGTTCCGCCGAACCTCAGCGACCCGACCGAGTTCGCCCTTCTCGTGCGGGCCGGTGCTGATGACTGGGGCGGGGTCTCGCCGGTGACAGCCGACCATGTCAATCCCGAGCGTCCGTGGCCCCACCTCGACGATCTGGCGGCCCGCACGGCCGAGCTGGGTTTCGAGTTGCGTGAACGTCTCACGGTGCATCCGGAGTACATCCGCGACGCCGCGACGTGGCTCGCGCCGGAGCTGCACTCGGCGGTGGCCGCCCTCGCCGACCCGGTCTCGGGGCTCGCGCTCTCGACGCTCGCCGCGACGACCCCAGATAGCGCAGCCCGACGCGCTCGGGGCAGCTCGTTCGACGCCCTCGTCACGGATGCCGCGACCGACCCGGAATCCCTCGCCGACGACGACTGGACGCGGCTGCTGACGGCACAGGGCGCAGACCTGGACGCTGTCGCCCGCGCAGCAGATGATGTGCGTCGCTACACCGTCGGTGAGGCCATCAGTGTCGTCGTCAATCGCAACCTCACCACGACCGGGCTGCGTCCGAGCGTGTCCGCCGGCGACCTGGACCGCGGCACATTCACGTTGGCCGAGGTCGCCGAGATCGCTCGAGATGCCGCAGACCTCGGTGCGAGCGAGCTGTGCGCGCAGGGCATCATCCCGATCGAGGCGGATGCCTACCTCGAGCTTGCTCGCACGGTGAAGGATGCCGCGCCCACGCTGCACCTGCACGCCTTCCGCCCGCAGGACGTCTGGGACTTCGCGTCCCGGAGCGGACTCTCGATCGACGAGGCCTACCGTGAGCTCAGGGCTGCGGGCGTCGATACCGTCCCGGGCACCGGCGTCAAGGTTCTCGATGACGGCATCCGCGAGCGGGTGGCCGCCACCGATCTTCCCGTCGATCAGTGGCTTACCGCAATCCGCGCCGCACATGCTGCGGGGCTGCGGTCGACATCCGTGCTCTTCTACGGCCACGTCGAAAGCGCCGCCGACCGCGTCGCGCACCTGCGCACCCTTCGCGACCTGCAGCGCGAGACGGGTGGATTCACCGAGTTCGTGCCGATCCCGCTGCCCGGATACGGCGTGCCGCTCGTCGCGGACAGGTCACCGATCGATGAGCATCGCGCCATGGTCGCCGTGTCACGGCTGCTGCTGTCGGGCGCGATCTCACACATCCAGGTGCCGTGGCCTCGGCTCGACGCCGCCAGCATTCCCGTGTTGCTGCGCTCGGGCGCCGACGACCTCGGCGGCACGCTGCTCGATGGTCGGGTCCTGCCCCGCACCGGTGTGGAGCACGGGCGCGAGCTCCCCCTGTCTGAGGCTGAGCGCATCGCCCGGCACCTGCTGCGGCCCCTCCGGCAGCGCACGACCGACTACCGGGACGCCCGTCCCGCTGCTCGCACAGGCGACCGAACCCGGGAGCCGCGATGACACCCGAACACGAGGTCGTGATCGTCGGCGCGGGTTTCGCGGGCCTCGCCGCCGCGATGGAACTCGAAGCCGCCGGAGTCACCGACGTCGTGATCCTCGAGCGGGCGCGAGAGGTGGGAGGCACCTGGCGCGAGAACACCTACCCGGGCGTCGCCTGCGATGTTCCAGCCCACCTCTACGCTCTGGCGCGTCATCCGTGGCCGCACTGGACACGGGAGTTCGCGCCCGGAGCCGAGATCCAGGCGTACCTCCGACGCGTCGCCGCCACCACAGGGATCGATAGCCGCATCCGGTTCGACACCGCGCTGCTTGACGCCCGCTGGAACGACGGCGCGTGGAACCTGCAGACCACCGGCGGCAGTCTGCGGGCACGGATGCACGTCCTCGCGTGCGGTCGGCTCACGGAACCGTCCCTGCCGGAAGTGCACGGCCTGGCAGCCTTTCCCGGACCTGTCGTGCACTCCGCGCGCTGGGACCCCGAGCTCGACCTCGAGGGCAAACGCGTCGCGGTCGTCGGCACGGGCGCGAGCGGCATCCAGCTCGTCCCGGAGCTCGTGCGCCGGGGCGCCGAGGTGACGCTGTTCCAGCGTTCCGCGCCCTGGATCCTCCCCCGCGGCGGCAGGACCTACACGGATGCCGAACGCGAGCGGTTCGCGACTCACCCCGAGGTGCTCGCCGCCCTGCGCGAGGACCTGTTCCTCGACGGTGAGGCGCGCCACGCCTCGCGCGCCGGCGATGCGGCAGCGGCGGCTGCGGCATCCGACCAGGCACAGGCGCATCTGCACGCGCAGGTATCCGACCCGACGCTGCGCGCATGGCTCACCCCCGACTACGCGTTCGGCTGCAAGCGGGTGCTGCTCTCCGACGACTTCTACCCTGCCGTTGCCTCGGATGCCGTCACCCTCGAGCCTTCGGCGCTGGCACGGGCGGATGGCGGTACCCTCGTCGCCGCGAGCGGGCGGCGCCATGCCGTGGATGCCGTCGTTCTTGCTACCGGGTTCAGCGCGACGCGTCAGCCTTACGCCGAGCTGGTCACGGGTGAAGACGGGATCTCCCTCGACGAACACTGGGCAAGCGGAATGTCATCAGCGCTGTCGACGGTCGTGAGCGGATTCCCGAACCTGTTCATCCTCAACGGACCCAACGCGTCCCTCGGTCACAACTCATCGATCCTCATGCTGGAGGAGCAGGCGGCCTACGCCGCGCGAACGATCGCGGCGACTCCGGAAACTGCCACCTTGCGCCCCGACCCGGCCGTCGAGCAGGACTACACCCGCATGATCGTGCGACGCTCGCGCGACACCGCGTGGGTGTCCGGCGGATGCCGCAACTGGTACGTCGACGAACGGTCCGGGCGCCTGACGCTGCTGTGGCCAGGCACCGTGACGCAGTTCCGCGACCAGCTCCGCGGGGCCGACGGCAGCGAATTCCTGACTGAACCCGCTACCGAAAGGAGCACCACGCCATGACCATCCCCCTGCGCCTGGGATACAAAGCATCCGCCGAGCAGTTCGGACCAAACGAGCTCGCAGACTTCGCGGTGGGCGCCGAGCAGGCCGGGTTCGACTCGGTGTTCGTCTCCGACCACCTGCAGCCCTGGATGCACGAGGGTGGCCATGCGCCGGCGGCTATCCCGTGGCTCGGCGCCGTCGGGGCGCGAACGTCCCGGGTCCTCCTCGGCACGTCGGTGCTCACCCCCACCTTCCGCTACCACCCGGGTGTCGTGGCGCAGGCCTTCGCGACCCTCGGCGTGATGTACCCGGGGCGCGTCATCCTGGGGGTGGGCACCGGCGAATCCCTCAACGAGGTGACCCTCGGCATCCCGTGGCCCGAGCCGCCCGAACGTTTCCGTCGCCTGAAGGAGTCGCTCACGCTCCTGAACAAGCTGTGGACCGGCGAGCGCGTCAGTTTCGACGGCGAGTTCTGGCAGGTTCGGGATGCGACGATCTACGACCGTCCCGACACTCCCGTACCGGTCTACATCGGTGCCGCCGGCCCCGCCGCTACCCGTCTGGCAGGTCGCGTCGCCGATGGCTTCATCACGACAAGCGGCAAGGACCCAGCTCTGTACACCGACACACTCCTTCCGGCTCTGGATGAGGGGCTGGAGAAGTCGGGGCGCACGCGTGATGACATCGACACGCTCATCGAGGTGAAGGTCTCGTACCACCCCGATCCTGCCGAGGCCCTCGAGCGCACCCGGTTCTGGGCCCCTCTCGCGCTCAGCCCCGAAGAGAAGGTCGGCATTCACGATCCCATCGAGATGCAGCGACGGGCCGCGGAACTGCCGATCGAGCGTGTCGCGAAACGGTTCATCGTCTCGTCCGACCCCGACGAGCACGTCGATCGCATCGTCGAAGTCGCCGAGCGCGGCTTCCGCCACCTCGTGTTCCACGACCCCGGGCACGACCAGGCGGAGTTCATGGAACGCTACAGCCGCGACATCCTCCCCCGCCTGCGCGAACGTCTGGATCCGTGAGCGGCTGGAACCTCGTCATCCCGGTCCGCGGCGGCGCGGGCAAGAGTCGCCTCGAGGTGCCGGATGTGGACCGGGCAGGGCTGGCGCGCGCGATCGGGCTCGACACGATAGCCGCAGCGCGAGCATGCCGGGTCGTCGCGCAGGTCGTTGTCGTGACCGCGGATGCCCAGATCGCCCGTGCGATCGAGGATGATTGCCTCATCGTGGCCGATCCCGGGACCGGGCTGAACGACGCGGTGCGGGCCGGGCTCGCGGTGACGGATGCCGCCCAGCCGCGAGCCGCGATGCTCGGCGATCTTCCCGCGCTTCGCGCCACAGACCTGGAGACCGTGCTCGTGACGGCAGCGCGGTACGAGAGCGCGGCGCTGCCGGACGCGGAGGGGACGGGCACGACCCTCATCACGCGGGCGGTGGCCGGGAAGCTCGTCCCGGCATTCGGTGAGGACTCTTTCACCCGCCACCGGGCAGCAGGATTCCTCGACCTCGCCCGCGAGATCGACGCCGGCCGGCAGCAGCGGGGGGCCTGGAGCGCACGGCGAGACGTCGACACTCTCGATCAGCTCCACGAAGCCGCCCAGCTCGGGCTCGGCATCCGCACGGCCGCACTCTTGGAAGGGAGATCGCGTCAGGGCGCAGCTTCGTCGGTCGCATGAAGCAGCGGAAAGCGCGCAACGACCTCGATGAGCGCATCGACGGTCTGGCGATCGGCCACACCGTCGACAGTGAGACCGGCGGCCTGGGCGTCAGTGGCGGTCCGCGGGCCGATCGCCGCCACGACGGTCGAAGGCGGAATGTGCGGGAACTGCTCGCGCACCTGTTCGGCGACCGATCCGCTTGTGACGAGGATCGCGTTGATCCGACCGCTACGCACGTCGTTCGCAATGCGCTCGGTGACCGGAACCCCGACCGTGCGGTACGCGACGACGCTGCGCACCCGATGGCCGGCGTCGGTGAGCATTCCGGTCAGCACCGGTTTGGCAGTCTCGCTGCGCAGCGTCAGGATGTCACGCGGCTCGGGTTCGAGGTCAATCATCTGCTCGGCAAGGCCCGCGGCCGAATTGTCGAGGTCTGGCACGAGGTCCACGCGGTACCCGACGGCTTGCAGCGCTGCAGCTGTGGTTTCTCCGACCGCGGCAACCTTCGTCTGCGGGGGGATGACGGCGCGGTAGGCATAGAGGACGTCGACGGTGGTCGCACTCGTGAGCGTCACCCAGTCGAAGTCGCCGGCCGCAAGGGCCGCGAGCGCCGACTCGAGCTCTGTCTGGTCAGTTGTGGGGGCGAAGTTGATCAGCGGCGCGATGACAGGTACGGCGCCCTGGCGCCGCAGCGTCGCGGCGACGGAGTCGCCCCAGGGTCCCCCGCGGGGGACCAGAACACGCCACCCGGCCAGTGGCTTGGCGGCGGTCTTGGACGGTGCTCGGTTCATGATCGACTCATCGATGCGGAGTCGACCGCCCGACGTTCGAGCAGCCGAACGACGTGTCACCTCGGGTCACAGGATGGTGGCAACTACGTCGTCGGCAGCTTCCGCATCATCGCGCTGCCTGTTGTCCGAGCATAACCCCCACGCTCGGGGGATGTCGCGGTCAAAAGGTCACGAGATGGTCACCTCGTGGCTGCTGCGGGGCTACTTGTTGACGTAGGAGTTGACGCCCCACCAGACCAAAGCGCCCACGGCCGCCGCTTTCACCACGGCGAGAGTGACGGTCGCGACGGGGTGTTCGCGCGAGAAGCGGCGCAGTTTCGTCACCGCGCTGTCGGTGGCCTTCGAGACCTGCTTGGGAACATTGGTCTTGTCTTCGATGGCAGCGAGCGCGGCCTTCAACTCTGCCCGGGCCCTCTCGACCGGGTCCGTGAGCGACAGGTCTACCGCTGTCTTGGGAACGCCGGTCTCAGAGCTCATCACGGATCTCCTTGATGTCTTGGCCCACGGCCTGGACGGGGTTGCGCCTGCGGGTGAGCTTCCGGAATCTCAGCACGCCGAGCAGGGCGAAGACGATAGTCACGACCAGGAGGGCGGCGAATACGACCAGCGCCGACAGCCACACCGGCCACCACGACGAGAGCCCGGCGATCAGGAAGGTACCGAACACCGGCAACGACCAGAACAGCACGAACAGGGCGACGAGGAACAGGACGACGCCGATCCCGGCATCCTTCCCCGCCTGCCGCGCCCATGACTTCGCGGCATCGACCTCGGCGACAATCAGGTTCCGTATCAGTTCCGGAAGCTCGCCGAGGAGCGAGAGAAGGGAATCGTTCGCCCGATCGCGGAATTCTCGAGGGGCGCTCATGTCACTCCTTGCCGGCTGCCTTGGCGATGTCGTCGATCGCCTCGTCGGCTGCCTGCTTCACGGCCTCGGCAGACGTGTCGGCTGCGCTACTGACGGCATCCACGGAGTTTTTCCCGGCCTTCACCGCGGCGTCGAGCCGCTCGCCCGCGGTCCCCTTCGAGGTGGCAGCCTTGGTCACCTTGACCGCCGAGTCCCAAAGGGTGCTCGGCAACGCCATCGCGCTGGACTTCGCGAAGTCCTTCGCTTTGCCCACCTGCTTCTGCACGGGCTCCATGTTCCAGACCTTCAGAGCCTGGGACTTGATCTGCTCGTATCTCTGCCGACCGGCACGCGACCCGAGCACGTAGCCCACGGCGAGTCCGACGACGAGTCCTGCTTTGCCCCTCATGGGGTCTCCTCACGCTTGTCGAGCGGGTGGTCCTCACCCAGCGTAACGCCATCGGCATGTGTCCCCCACAGGAGGTTGACACGGAGCCGCTCAGCCTCCTCGCGCGCGTGCGCGACGACGCGCGCGAGGCCCGGGCCCGACACCCACGCACCCACGAGGCCGAGCCCGCGCACTTTGCCTACCCGCTCTCGCAGCGTCTGGGCTGCCTCGTCTCGCCCCCGCATCACGGCGGCCGGCGGCTGCACCCACCGGTCTCGACGCGCTTCGACAACCGCGTCAGCGGGTAGACCGAGCAAGGCTTCAGCCTCACGCGCCGCCTTGACGAAAACGTCGTCGTCACTGAGCGCGGCAGTCGGGGGCGCGGTCTCGAGGTCACCATACGTGAGGCGGGCCACGCGCACCCCGGTGACAGTACCGGTCCAGCGCGCGGTCTCGTCCGACGCGACAACCGGTTCGGTTGCGGGGTTCAGCGTGAAGACGGTGGTGTGCTGCTCCTCGGGTGCCGGCGCGGAGGCGACGAGCGTGACGACATCCTGCACGAGTTCGCGCGTCAGGAGCTCAGGGACGGAGAAGGGCACGAGGCGGGTGGCGTCGGCAGCTTCCGTTGCGACGATCACGGCGTCAGCGGCCAGTGTCTGCGTCTCATCGACGGTATCCAGGGTGACGGTCCAGGAACCGCCCGAGGACGTGAGCTGGGATACTCGCGCCCCGGTGATGACAGAAGCCCCGTAGTCGCCAAGGCGCGCGATCAGGGCATCGACCAGACGTGTCGGTCCGCCCACCAGGCCACGGATCGGCGGAACCCCTGACTCGTCGTCGGCGACCGCCAGCAATTCGCCAGCCGCGGCGGCGAGCGATCCGGTTCGCGTCAGTGCCGAACTCAGTCCGGGCGCGATGAGGCCGACATCCACCGCGTCGGGGACCAGTCCGTACCGGCCCCGCATCAGCGGGGCAACGAGCCGGCCCAGAATCTGCCCGCCCATGCGACGACGAACGAGTGTGCCGAGGTTGCGTTCTTTCCCGATGGTCAGCGGCGGGCGCAGCCGGTCGAGATAGGCCCGCCAGGTGCCGGCCCACCCGATCACGCGGCGCACCATCGGATCCCACGGATTCGCCGGTATGCCGGCCACGGTCTGCTCCGGGTAGGGCTGGACCCCACCGGAAACCGCGACCCAGACATCCGCGTTCGCCGGCTCGACCACCTCATCGCCGAGACCCAGTTCCGCCACGAGCGGGTCGACTGCACCGTTTCGGGTAGCCCAGCCCGTGGCGCCGAGGTCGACAGCGATACCCGCGACCTCGGCGCGCGCGATGGCACCGCCGAGACGCTCGGATGCTTCAACCAGCGTCACCTGCAGCCCGACCTTCGCGCACTCCAGCGCGGCAACCAGTCCGGCGATGCCGGCACCGACAACGACGACGTGCTCGGATCTGGCGTGTTCGACCAGCTTCTCGAACGCGGACTCGGCCATTCCTCCATCCTCCCCCATCTGCGCGAGCCCCATCCCAGCCGAGTTGTCCTTCCTCCGCGCGAG
>NZ_DCBW01000025.1:0-26755 GCF_002313585.1 Microbacterium sp. UBA1097
TTGACGTGAGGCAAGGCGCCCGGTGGCGCTTGAGCTCAGCGCCCGTCAGCAGCTTCCGTGTGGTGGCGGATCACCTCGGCGACAACGAACGAGAACCACTTCTGCGCGAATTCGGGATCCAGATCCGCGTCCTCGGCGAGGCGGCGCAGCCGCGCCACCTGCTGCTCTTCTCGCGTGGGATCGGAGGCCGGCATACCGTGCTCGGCCTTCAAGACACCCACCTGTTTTGTGGCCCGGAAACGCTCGGCGAGCATGAAGATCAGCGCCGCGTCGATGTTGTCGATCGTCGCGCGGAGGCGTAGCAGGTCGGTAACAGGGTCGATCGGCTCGGTCATCCCACTCCCTTCGGACTGTGTCGAGAGTATCGCCTCCCCCTCACCGAGAGAGCGGCCCCCTAGAGTGTGACCATGAGCGACGAGAGCCCGACCCCGCCAGCGACAGCGGCACCCGCGAAGGATGCCTCCGCCGACGTCACCTCGGCACCGGCGGATGCAGCCGCTGGCACCCCCGAGCGGCGGCCGTTCTGGGTCGGCCTCGACCAGCCCTTCGCCGTCGGCTTCGCTGTCACCCTGGGCGGACTGGCGGCGATTCTGCTCGGCCTGGCGGTATCGAACCTCGCGACCGTCATCATCTACGTCAGCTTCGCGCTGTTCGCTGCGCTCGGCCTGGACCCGATCGTGCGGGCGCTCGAGCGCAAGGGTGTGCGACGGGTCTGGGGGATGGTGATCGTCTACGTCGGCTTCCTCCTGGTCATTGCCGGCGTCATGCTCCTGATCATGCCGACGGTCATCTCACAGGTGGCTCAGTTCATCCGCGACATCCCGACGATGATCAACGACTTCGAGAAGTCGGACGCGTTCGGGTGGATGCAGACGAATTTCGGCGACCAGATCGGCACGATCCTCAACGATGTCGAGAACTTCATCCTCAACCCCGCGAACATCGCCTCGATCACGGGCGGTGTGCTGGCGGTCGGCGCGGGGATCGCGACGGCGATCTCGGGCATCATCATCGTGATCGTCCTGAGCCTGTACTTCCTCGCCTCGCTCAACACGATCAAGGCCAGCTTCGTCCGCCTCACTCCCGCACGGGCGCGGGCGAAGGTCACCGAGATGACCGAGCAGATCACCGACGGTATCGGTGGTTACCTCATGGGGATGGTGATTCTCGCGTTCTTCAACTCGGTCGTCGCCTTCTTCCTGCACCTCTTCCTCGGACTTCCCTTCCCCGCGCTGATGGCCGTGGTCGCTTTCTGCATCACGCTCATCCCCCTCGTCGGTTCCGTGCTGTACTGGGGCATCGCCACGGTGGTCGCGCTGTTCACGAACCCGATCACCGCCCTGATTTTTGCCGCGCTGTATCTCATCTACATGCAGCTGGAGGCGTACGTGCTGACACCGCGGGTCATGAACCGCGCGATTTCGGTTCCCGGCTCGCTCGTGGTCATCGGAGCCCTCGTCGGCGGAACTCTCCTGGGCCTGCTCGGCGCGCTCGTCGCGATCCCGATCACCGCGTCCATCCTGCTGATCATCAAGCAGGTCGTGATCCCTCGGCAGGACGCGAAACTCTAGGCCATCTGGACGCGGTCAGACCGGTCCAGCAGCCCCAGCCGGTAAGCGGCGGGAACCGCATGGTGACGCGAGGTCACCCCGAGCTTTCGGTAGATCGCTGACAACTGCGTCTTGACCGTGCTCTGCGACACCGACAACGCCTTGGCCATGTCAGAGACCGAGCCGTAGCACTCGAGAGCCTTCAGCACGACAGCTTCTCGCGGCGTCAATCGCGGACGCTCCGTCACCACGAGCGCAGCCGACGCCTTCTCCACGGCAGCTTCGAACGCCGTGCGCATCCCGCGTTCCGACAGGTCGACGATCTCATCCATGAGCCATCCGGGCGTATGCGCGATGATCCGGACCAGACCCGCAGCGACGACCATGCCTCCACACACGACGCTGAGCCCGACCATCTGCTCGCGTGGGCGGAGTGGCGCGCCAAGAGCTTCCATGACGAGGTCACGGTCTGGACACCGCTTGCAGTGCTGACCGCACGCGGACGAATTCGAGAGATCCACATCTCGCCGCCGATGCGCGTCCCGCTACCCGCCGCCACACCGCCACAACCGGAGGAGAGCGCCGCATGAGTCGCATCCACAGGCGCAAGCGATCGCGCGAGCGACGACCTGCACCGCCACCGAGCGGGCCGCGGTGGTGGCACTACCTCCTCGTGGGTCTGATCGCAGCCGCTGCCATCGCTCTCGCTGCAGCGGCGCTCATGCAGGATCACTCGCCCCCGCGGCCAGGCGACCGCACCGTGTCGCTCAGTGTCCCCGCTGCTTCCTCGGAGCCCGGGGTGAGTGCATAGCCCCTCCGCGCTCCCGAGAGCGCCAGATGATGCCCGGGCCCATCTCGCGATAGGTCGGGTTGAAGACGAAAGCCGGCGCATGCCACACGATCCACACACCTGCGACGGTGAGCGCAGCCCAGAACGTGGACAGACGCTCCGCGAGGTGCGGCAGCAACCAGCCCCGCCATCCCGCTTCCTCCCCGAGCCCGAAGGTGAGGATCCACACGACGGCCACGGCTGCCACGTTCCACCCGGGAAGCTTCTCGGTCAGTCCGAACTGCGTCATGTCGGGCCAGCCGCCTGCGACGATGGCCGCGGTGAGGTAGCCGATCAGGAAGTACGCGATCGGCATCCCTAGGGCCCACCACCACCACACCCCGCGGAACCGCACCGAGAAGGTGCGCAGAGCCCCCGCGCGCACCCCTCGCCAGCCGCCACTGAAGGCGCTGGCGGCAACCGCGCCCGCGAGCGGACCGAACGAACCGACGAAGAAGATGAGGGGAACCGGCGGCAGCTCGGTCGAGCCCAGCGCCGCAACCACCAGGGGCGCCCACACCAGCCACGTGAACCCGAACGCGACAACCAGATAGACGACGACGCTCCCTCGGCGTCCGGCTACGGCCGTGTCAACGGCAGACGGCATCTCGACCTCCGCGCAAGCACTGGTGACCGCTCTCAGGCGGCGAGCTGGGAGTCAGACCCCTGCGGCGATTGTCACGGTAGGCGCAGGAGGCAGGTCGGTGAAGGGACCTCGGTCCTGGTCCTGGCACGCCCCGGAATCCCGCGAGCATCGAAAGGCAACACCGCGACGTCGCTCGATCGCTGGCCCGCGACGAGCAAACCGTCACCGACGACCAGGTGGTGCCGCGGCCAGTCGACTCCGGCCTCCACGAGCGCGAGCGGCGAGACCGTCTCGCCGTCACCGGTCACCCGCATCACGGCGATCGTGTTGCTTCCCCGCACCCCGGCATAGAGGAGTGTGGCGTCGGCAGATCGCGCGAGTTCCGCGGCAGTGTCACCGTCGAGGGTCCCCGTGCCCAGCGGCGTTCCGCCGACCAGATGCCACGTTCCGGTGTCGTCCGGGGCCAGCACGAACAGTTCGCACGAGAGCTCGGCGACGATGTACAGGTGGCCGCTCGGGTGCAGGATGCCGTGCCGCGGCCCGGAGCCGCGGGGCAGCGTCACCTCCTGTACGAGCCGTGGCGCACGAGATCCCGTCTGCCAAAACCTGACGAGGTCGAACCCCATGTCCGTCGTAGCGACGACACCGGGGCTCACGACGATCGACTGATGGGCGTGCGAGACCCGCGGCTCCTGGTCGAACCCCGCGTATGGATCGGATGCCGCATCCGCCGTTGCAGAACCGCGGATGCCGCCGTCAGTGTCCAGCTCGAGCTGCACGACCTGGCCGTCTCCCCAACAGGCGACGAAGAGCCGCTCACGACCGGCGAGAATGTGGCACGGCGCGGCGCCGACAGGGGTCGGCTGCCCAAGAGCCTCCCACTGGTCGGGTCCCCGCTCCTGGAAGGCCTGGACTGCTCCGGAGCCTTCGAGGGTCGCGTACACCACATCGAGGGTCGGATGCTTCGCCACCCAGGACGGCGACGGGGCCGAGGCCAGGATGCCGCGCCAGCTCAGCGCGCCGCCCGTCGTCGAGTCGGCGTCGCCGGCGGTGAGCAGGCCGATCCCCTCGGCAGTGCCCTCCATGTCGGCCGTGTAGCCGCCTACAAGAAAACGCATGGGTGAGAGAGCTCAGTCGACCAGGTCGTGGCGCACGATGACGGCATCCCGGCCGGGTCCGACACCGATCACCGAGATGCGGGTGCCGCTCATCTCCTCGAGGGCGAGGACGTAGTCCTGAGCTTCCAGCGGTAGGTCCTCGAACGTTCGCGCCCCGGAGATGTCCTCGCTCCAGCCGGGCAGGTACTCCAGGATCGGGCGCGCGTGGTGGAAGTCCGACTGATTGTCGGGCACGTCGTCGAAGCGGCGCCCGTCGACCTCGTACGCGACGCACACGGGGATCTGCTCGAGCCCGGTCAGGATGTCGAGTTTGGTGAGCACCAGGTCGGTGATGCCGTTGATACGCGTGGCGTACCTGGTGATGGGCGCGTCGTACCACCCGACCCGCCGCGGTCGTCCGGTCGTGGTCCCGAACTCGAACCCACGCTGACGGATCCACTCGCCCTGCTCGTCGAAGAGCTCCGTCGGGAAGGGGCCGGAGCCGACGCGCGTCGTGTAGGCCTTGACGATGCCGACGATCCGGTCGAGGCGATTGGGGCCGACGCCGGATCCTGTCGCGGCACCGCCCGCGGTAGCCGACGAAGACGTGACGAATGGGTAGGTGCCGTGGTCGACATCGAGCATGGTGGCCTGGCCGCCCTCGAACACGACGAGTTCGCCCTTGTCGAGCGCGTCGTTGAGCAGGAGCGAGGTGTCGGTCACCATCGGGCGAAGCCGTTCGGTGTACGAGAGCAGGTCCTCGACGATCTCGTCGACCTCGATCGCGCGACGGTTGTAGACCTTCACGAGCAGGTGGTTCTTCTGCTCGAGGGCGCCCTCGACCTTCTGCCGCAGGATCTTCTCGTCGAACAGGTCCTGCATCCGGATGCCGACACGGTTGATCTTGTCGGCGTACGCCGGCCCGATGCCGCGCCCCGTCGTTCCGATCTGGCGCTTGCCGAGGAAGCGCTCGGTGACCTTGTCGAGCGTGCGGTGATACTGCGTGATGACGTGTGCCGCGGAGCTGATCTTCAATCGCGACGTGTCGATCCCGCGAGCGCGCAAAGCCTCGAGTTCACCGAAGAGGACCTCGAGGTCGACCACGACTCCGTTGCCGATGACCGCGTTCACTCCCGGCGAGAGGATGCCCGAGGGCAGCAAGTGCAGGGCATACTTCTCATCGCCGATCACAACGGTGTGACCGGCGTTGTTGCCGCCGTTGAACTTGACGACCCAGTCGGTGCGTTCACCGAGCAGATCGGTGGCTTTGCCCTTACCTTCGTCGCCCCACTGCACTCCGACGATCACGATGCCTGGCATGACGAATTCCCCCGGGGTGACGAGCTGGTAGGTCTCGAGTCTATCGGCGCGTCGCGTCCCGGCCCGAGAAGGCTTTCGCGCTCCCGCTGGATATCGTGAGCGCATGCTGAGATCACGGGCCTGGGCCAACGCGTGGGCGGCGTTGCGACTGCTCGCAGCTGCCGCCGGCGTGGCGGCAATCGTCGGCCAGCTGGTGCGCACCCTGAGCATCTCCGCCAGCAACGGTTGGCCTCTGGTCCTGACCGCCGTCGACTTCTTCAGCTTCTTCACGATCCTCTCAAACCTGGGCGCGGCGATCGCTCTGACGACCGGCGCGATCCTGATCTGGCGCGGGAGCCGCGTCGATCCCGCCTGGTTTGCCACGCTCCTCGCAGCAGTGTCGACCTACATGCTCATCACCGGGATCGTCTACAACGCGCTGCTGCGCAACGTCCCGCTTCCCCAGGGATCCACAGTTCCGTGGTCGAACGAGATCCTGCACGTCTGGGCTCCCCTGTTCATCCTGCTGGACGTGTTCTTCGGCCCACTCCGACGTCGCCTTCCCTGGCGTGCGCTCTGGACGATCATTGCCTTCCCGATCGTGTGGGTTATCTACACCCTCGTGCGCGGACCGCTCGTCACCGACTTCCGCACCGGCAACCCGTGGTGGTATCCCTACCCGTTCCTGAATCCCAACCTCCAGCCGTGGGGGTACGGCGGAGTCGCCCTCTACGTCGTCGGCATCGCGGCCGGCATCCTGGTGCTTGCAGCCGGGGTGATCTGGGTCGGTCGTCGTCGCGGCGCTGCCCGCGTGAAGGCGGCCGGCACCGCTCAGTAGACTGAGGTTCCATGTCGAAGGTCCTCCAGTCCCTGCCCATCGGCGAGCGCATCGGCATCGCCTTCTCGGGGGGCCTGGACACCTCCGTGGCTGTCGCCTGGATGCGCGACAAGGGCGCGGTGCCCTGCACCTACACGGGGGACCTGGGCCAGCCCGACGAAGACGACATCGCCGCCATTCCCGGCCGAGCGCTCACCTACGGCGCCGAGGTGTCGCGGCTCGTCGACTGCAAGACCGCGCTCGTCGAGGAGGGCTTCGTCGCTCTGTCCTGCGGCGCGTTCCACATCCGCTCGGGCGGCCGCACGTACTTCAACACGACGCCGCTGGGCCGCGCCGTCACCGGTACCCTGCTCGTTCGCGCAATGAAAGAGGACGGCGTCGACATCTGGGGCGATGGCTCGACCTACAAGGGCAACGACATCGAGCGCTTCTACCGCTACGGCCTACTCGCCAACCCCGCGCTGCGCATCTACAAGCCGTGGCTGGATGCCGAGTTCGTCCGTGAGCTCGGGGGTCGCAAGGAGATGAGCGAGTGGCTCGTGGCGCACGGATTCCCGTACCGCGACTCCGCCGAGAAGGCGTACTCCACGGATGCCAACATCTGGGGCGCGACGCACGAGGCCAAGACGCTCGAGCACCTCGAGGTGTCGCTCGAGACCGTCGAGCCGATCATGGGGGTGCGCTTCTGGGACCCCGCGGTGGAGATCGCCACCGAGGATGTCACGGTGACCTTCGAGGGAGGCCGCCCGGTCGTGCTCAACGGCAGGGAGTACTCCGACCCGGTGGAACTGGTCTTCGAGGCCAATCGCATCGGTGGCCGTCATGGCCTGGGCATGAGCGACCAGATCGAGAACCGCATCATCGAGGCCAAGTCGCGCGGGATCTACGAAGCTCCGGGAATGGCCCTGCTGTTCATCGCCTACGAGCGCCTGGTCAACGCGATTGTGAACGAAGACACTCTCGCGACGTACCACGAGCAGGGTCGCCGCCTCGGGCGTCTCATGTACGAGGGTCGCTGGCTCGAGCCGCAGTCGATCATGCTGCGTGAGTCGATCCAGAAGTGGGTCGGCTCCACGATCACGGGAACGGTCACGCTGCGGCTGCGGCGCGGCGAGGATTACACCGTCCTCGATACCACTGCGCCCGTGATGTCCTACGGTCCTGAGAAGCTCTCGATGGAACGGGTCGGCGACGCCGCGTTCGGTCCGACCGACCGCATCGGTCAGCTCACGATGCGAAACCTCGACATCGCCGATTCACGCACCCGGCTCGAGCAGTACGCGAGCATGGGGCTGCTGGGAGGCCCCACGGGCGAGCTGATCGGCGCTCTCAAGCGTGGCGAGGCCGACGAGATCATCGAGCACGCGGCGCCCTATGATCACGACCGCGAAGAGCTCGCCGAGGCGACGGATGCCGCGGGCGAAGCTGCTGCATTCGACTTCGGCGCCGACTGAGTGGTGCCGACCGGCGACGGCTGAGCATTCGCCGATAAAAGTGCACATGAGTGTGCACTTTCTGCGATCATCGATGCATGCCCGAGACTGCTGTGCGCCCATCGCGCCGGGACGCCGTGCGCAACCGCGACGAGCTCCTCTCCTGCGCGCAGCGGGAGATCGCCCGCGATCCGCGAGCTTCGCTGGCCACGATCGCCCGGGCCGCAGGCCTCACGCGCCGCGCGCTCTATGGGCACTTCGCCGATCGCGATGCACTTGTGCGCGCAGTCATCGAGCGCGGTGCAGAGCGATTCAACGCGATAGCTCTCGGCGTCTCCGCCTCAGAACCGTTGGCTGAGCTGACCGAGCTGACCACCCGACTCTGGCAGGAGGCCTCCCTTGTTCACGCGTCCGCGGCGATCGCGCTCGAAGAGCGCTACCTGACGCTGACCGCGGCATCCCTCGCTCCCGTGCGGGCGCGGCTCGCGGCGATCGTCGAGTTAGGCCAGCGGACGGGCCGGATGCGGCGCGACATCAGCGCCGCCACCCTCACCCGCTTGATCGAGGAGACAGCGCGCACACTCATCGTGCGCTGGGACGAACAGGATGCCGAGGCCACGGCTCAGCTGGCAGTGCGTGCGGTGCTCAGCATTGCCGGGCTGTCTTGGCAGGATGTCGATGCCCGGCTGTCGAACGTAGACAAGGGAGAGGCTCCCGATGCACGTTGAACTCTCGGACGTCAGCAAGGGCCGGCGCGGGATCGCACTCCCGCACATGAGTCTCGGCTACGGCAATGGCGTCGCCCGACTCGCCGTCGCCGAGACCGAACAGCGCCCCACCGTTCTCGGTCTGATCGCGGCGGGCAGGATGACACCCGACACCGGCACCGTCCGGATCGACGGGGTTTCGGACCGTGGCGCGCTGCGCCGACGAGTAGCCCTCGTCGACGCGCCGGATGTCAGCGATCCCGCACCCAACGTCACCGTATGGGGCATCGTCGCGGAGGAACTCATGTTCGCGGGTCATCCAGCTTCGCCTCGCGCGGTGAAGCAGTGGCTGGTCGCCCACGACGCCGCTGCGCTCTCGCGTCTGCCGATCGCCGATGTGGCACCCGCTGCCCGCCTCCGGCTGCTGATGGAACTCGCAGTTCTCCGGCCGGGGGTGGAGGGTCTCGTCGTCGTTTCGCCCGATCGTCACGGTGGTCACCCGCAGCGGTGGTGGCAGATCGCCGTGGGCTTTGCCGATCGCGGCATAAGCGTTCTGGTGATCGTCGGCGCGGCCTCGGGGGCGGTGCTTGCTGACATCGCTCCACGTGCCGAGCTCGGCCCACCGGACGAGAGCGCGCTCCCCGAGGAGGATCGAGCATGAAGGTCCCCGCCATGATCGCCGCCGAGTTTCGGCGCCTGACCGCGACGCGCATGTCGATCATCGCCCTCCTGGCGCTCATGCTGGTCCCCGTGCTTTACGGCGGCGTCTATCTGTGGGCGAATCAGGACCCCTACGGCAGACTGAGCGAGGTTCCGGTTGCCCTGGTGAACCTCGACACCGGGGCTGAGAACGACGGCTGGCCGGTGAACTACGGTGACGAGGTCGCGGGGAGCCTTCTCTCCGACGGCAGCTTCGATTGGCGCGCGCTCGACGCGGATGCCGCCGCGAACGCCCTCGAACAGGGATCGGTGGACTTCACGGTCACGATTCCGGCTGACTTCTCGACAGCACTCGTATCGATCTCGGGTAGTGACCCCCACCAGGCCACCCTGTCGCTGGAGACCAACGACGCCAACAACTACCTCGCCTCAACGATCGGCGACCAGGCGATCGAGAAGATTCGTGCGTCAGTGGCGCAACTTGTCGGACAGGAAGCAGCGTCGCGCTTGCTTTCGGGGATCGCCGACATCCGCTCGAGTCTCGAGGATGCCGTCACCGGCGCGACCCAGCTCACCGACGGCACGAATCAGGCATCCGACGGCTCCGCTCGCCTGGCCGACGGCGCTGCGCAGCTCTCGTCCGGTGTCACACAGCTTGCGCAGGCTGCTCCGCAGCTGGCAGCCGGGGCAGCTCAGGTCTCCGACGGCACCGCAACGCTGGCCGGCTACGCCGACCAGGCCAGCGCCGCCAGCCAGCAGGCGGTCAACGAGCTCCCGACGGTTCGCCAGGACATCATTGACGCCCTCACCGCCGAGGGGCTGACGCCCGACCAGATCGACGCGGTGCTCGCCCGCCTCGATCCGCTTGCCGGGGCTGTGCAGAACGCCAACGCGCGGGTCCAGAGCGCTGTGTCATCCGTCGACGCTCTCGCCGCCGGCGCCGCGCAAGTCGCCGCCGGCGCACAGCAGCTCTCCGGCGGGCTTCAGGATGCTGCCGCCGGTGGGGCACAGCTGGATGCCGCATCCCGAACCCTGGCGGAGGGACTGACGCAGATCGACCAGGGGGCGGCGTCGCTGCGCGACGGCCTTGCCTCGGGGGTCGCGCAGATCCCCGATTCGGATGCTGCGCTTCGCGACGCGCAAGCGCAGACGATCGCCGATCCGGTTGCGGTGGAGACCGGCAAGGTCGCCTCGGCGGGGGATTACGGCGCGGGCCTGGCCCCGTTTTTCGCAGCCCTTGCCGGATGGATCGGCATCTATGCGCTCTTCCTGATCGTGAAGCCCATCTCGCGTCGCGCAGTGACCGCCCTGCACTCCCCGGTCCGGGTGACCCTCGCCGGATGGCTCACGCCGGGCCTTCTCGGCGGACTGCAGATGCTCGCCCTGTTCGGCATCCTCGCCGCGGCCCTCGGCTTCACGTTCTCACATCCGCTGGCGACCCTCGGCGTGATGGTGTTCGCCTCACTCACTTATGCTGCGATCATCCTGGCCCTGAACGTGTGGCTCGGCTCGGTCGGCCAGTTCCTGGGGCTCGTCCTCATGGTGCTGCAGCTCGTGACGGCCGGCGGAACCTTCCCCTGGCAGACGCTGCCCGAGCCGCTGACCTGGCTGCACCACATCCTGCCAATGGGCTACGTCGTCGACGGGATGCGCCAGCTCATGTACGGCGGCGACATTGCCCGCGTCGGCACTGACCTCGGCATCCTGAGCCTGTGGCTCCTGGGTGGACTCGCGCTCGCGGCGATCGGCGTCTCGCGGATGACCCACGGCCGCACCCTCCGCGATCTCCAGCCGAGCCTGATCGGCTGACCCGGTTCGGGGCTGGCGAGCTAGGATGACCGTCTGACACCGAATCCCAGTCCCGCTGCGACGGCGTGTCCACCAGCCCCACCCGAGAGGCTTCAATGTCGAAGACCGCAGCCGCCCTCAGCGGAGATGCCCCGGACGCGCCGGCTCGCCCGCGCCTCGGCCGCCGCATCGGCCTCATCGCCTACAGCGTGTTCGTGGGGGTCGTCGTGCTCGCGCTGATCGCCGCGGGAGTCGGCGTGTGGTTCGTGAACCGCTCCTTCCCGCAGACCGAGGGAACGATCGCCCTGGACGGGCTTTCGGGCGCCGTCACCGTGCAGCGCTCCGAGCTCGGCATCCCGACGATCACCGCAAGCTCCACCGACGATCTGTTCTTCGCGCAGGGCTACGTCCACGCGCAGGACCGCTTCTGGGAGATGGACTTCCGCCGCCACGTCACCAGTGGCCGCCTGGCGGAGCTGTTCGGCGAGAGCCAGCTCGGCACCGATGCGTTCTTGCGGACTCTCGGCTGGCGCGAGATCGCCGAGCAGGAAGTGGCGGCGCTCGATGAGACCACGCTCTCGTACTACCAGTCCTACGCCGACGGGGTGAACGCGTATCTCGTGGACCGCGACAAGGCAGACATCTCACTGGAGTATGCAGTTCTCGGCCTTCAGAACGCCCACTACGAGATCGAACCCTGGACTCCCGCCGATTCGGTCGCGTGGTTGAAAGCGATGGCCTGGGACCTCCGGTCCAACATCGAAACCGAGACCGAGCGCGCGTTGCTCGCCACCACCTACACCGATGAGCAGGTCCTCGAGCTGTACCCGCCCTACCCGTTCGACGAGAACCCGGTCATCGTCCCTGAGATCACTGACGTTCCGGCAGCGACCGAGACGGCGGATGCCGCGACCGCCGGCATCCGGTGGACCGAGGTGGCCGATGTCGTGAGCGCCGTCTCGACGCTGATCGGCGGCACGGGCGAGGGCATCGGTTCGAACTCCTGGGTGGTGGCCGGCGACTACACCGACACCGGGATGCCGCTGCTGGCCAACGACCCCCACCTCGGAGCCTCCCTGCCGAGCGTCTGGTACCAGGCCGGTCTGCGCTGCTCCGTCGTGAGTGACACGTGCCCGTTCGATGTCAGCGGCTTCAGCTTCTCGGGCGTGCCCGGCATCATCATCGGGCACAACGCGTCGATCGCGTGGGGGTTCACCAATCTCACGACGGATGTCGTCGACCTCTACATCGAGAAGCTCGACGGCGACCGGTACTGGCGCGACGGTCAGCTGGTCGACCTCGACACCCGCACCGAAACGCTGAAAGTCGCCGGCGGTGAGGATGTCGAGCTGACCATCCGCTCGACGGTGCACGGCCCGATCGTCTCGGGGCTGACCGCGGACTTCGACGCGATCGCCGATGATCCCGTGACCGGCACGGCAGGCGCCACCGTGACCCCGACGGCTGAGCCCGAAGGGGAGACTGCCGTCAGCATCCAATGGACCGCGCTGCAACCGGGAACGACGGCCACGGCGATCTTCGAGCTGAACGCCGCCACGGACTTCACCGGGTTCCGCGCCGCCGCCGAGAAGTTCGTCGTGCCGGCACAGAACCTCATCTATGCGGATGTCACCGGCAACATCGGCTATCAGACTCCGGGGCAGCTGCCGATCCGCGGCGCCGGTGACGGGTCCCTGCCCCAGCCCGGATGGGACTCGGCCTATGACTGGCAGGGCTACGTCCCGTTCGCGGATCTGCCGGTGGCCTACAACCCCGACGAGGGGTACATCGTCACCGCGAACAACGCGATCGTCGACGAGAACTACCCCTACTTCCTCACGCGCGACTGGGACTACGGCTGGCGCGCGGCCCGCATCGACGAACTGTTGCAGCGCGCCATAGCCGAAGGGCCCGTCACCGCCGAGGTGATGCGCGGCATCCAGGCCGACAACCAGTCCGAGATCGGCAAGACCCTCATCACCGTGTCCGAAAACCTTCGGACCGGCGACGAGGCTACCGATGCCGCACTCGATCTGCTGCGGCAGTGGGACGCGCAGAACGACGCCGACTCGTCGGCAGCCGCCTTCGCGAACGTGGTGTGGGACGAACTCGCGCAGAACCTGTTCACGCGCGGTCGATCGACGCCTGTTCCACTGACAAGCCAGTCGCGACAGTTCCTCGTGGTGCAGAACCTGCTGGCAGACCCGGGTTCGCCCTGGTGGACGAACACCGAGATCGGCGTGTCGGGACAGCGGGACATGCTGGAGGCCAGCGCCCGCAGCGCGACCGAGATCCTCACGACGGCGCAGGGATCAAACCCACTCCAGTGGCGGTGGGGCACCCTGCACGCGATCACGCTCACCCACGAGACCTTCGGCACCTCGGGTATCGCGCCCATCGAGGCCCTGTTCAACCGCGGTCCGTTCCCGGTGGGCGGCGGCTCTTCGGTGGTCAACGCGACCGGATGGCCGCTCGGTGAGGGTTTCGCGACGACGACGGTGCCCTCGATGCGCATGGTCGTCGACCTGAGTCACTTCGACGCGTCAGGCTGGAACCACCTGACGGGCGCGAGCGGTCACGCGTTCCATGAGAACTACACCGACCAGACAGCAACGTGGCAAGCGGCAGGACTCATACCGTGGGCCTTCACTCGGGATGCTGTAACCGCTGCCACCGAGCACACCCTGACTCTCGAGCCGGCGAACTGAGCGTCAACCGGGATCAGCGCCGGTCTCGGGGCGGGAGGTCTCGATCTCGGCGTCGGCGAGTTCGTCGACGACGAGGTCATCCACGTCCATCGTGCGGTTGCGGTAGGCCTGGCGCCCCACCATATGAGCGGCCAGCGGCGATGCCGCGAGCTGGATCAGGATGATCGGCACGATGAACGCGACCACTGCCCAACTGCGCTGTGCGAGGGCGATCGCGACACAGACCAGGATGACGCCCAGGACCTGCGGCTTGGTCGCGGCATGCAGACGGCTCGGCACATCGCGAAACCTCACGAGTCCGATCGCCGCCGTCACACACAACAGCGCGCCGATCAGGATCAGCACGAGAGCGGCTCCGTCCAGAAGGGCCGCGATCTCAGCATCCGTCATTTCGTCACGTCCTTTCGTGCGACGAACCGTGCGATCGCGATCGATCCGAAGATGCCGACCGCCGCGATGATCAGGAGCACCGGCAGGGTGCGGGTGTGGTGTCCGATCACCATGTCGGCGCCGAGGATGCAGACAACCTCGGTCAGCAGCACATCGGATGCGACAGCGCGGTCAAGGATCGAGGGACCGACGACGATGCGCCACAGCGTGATGAGCGCCGCTGCCGTGAACGCGACGTAAATCGCGATGATCAGGATCGTCGAGATCGTCATGACACCTCCGCTTCCTGCGCCCGCCTCAGCCGTTCGAGCTGCTCGCGGGATCCGAATGCCCGGGTCAGGCGCGCCTCCCACGTGAGCGTCTCGCGACGGTGGGCCTCGATCTGTTCCTGGCCACGTACGCCGATGACGTGGAGGTACAGGATGCGGCGATCACGGTCGGCATCCAGCACGAGCGAGCCGGGAATCAGGGAACAGGCGATCGCGGTGTGTGCCATCAGCAGGTCGTCATCGGTGCGCAGCTGGACGGCGATGACGGCTGCGCCGGGCTGTCTGCGCAGATCGAGCACCTGCCACGCAACAGTCAGCGAACCGCGCACCAGTCCCGCGAGGAAGGTAACGACGAACACGAGCGCGTACCAGAGGTTCAGTCGGTTCGACAGTTCGACCACGGGCAGATGGAAAATGGTGGTCACAGCGACCGCAGCGACGAGCCCGGTGAGGAAGGCGAGCAGCGTGAACTGTCCCCACAGCAGCATCCACAGTGCGATCAGCCAGAGCAGAACGGGAAGCTGACGCCACAGGGCGGTGAAGAAGCCGACGGTCTCGGCCGGGCGATCTGTCACTGCTGCACCTCCCCGCTCATGTCGACCGATTCATCCAACTGCACGACGGTGATCGGCTCGAGCAGAGCCCCACCGACGCGCGCGCAGATCTCATACAGCGGCCCCGCAAAGACCGTCAGGGCGACACTGAACGCGACCATTCCCGCGGTCGCTGCCGTCATGATGCGCGGAATCACGCGGCGCTCGGTGATCGTCGTTGCCGCGGGTGCCTCCCGCAGGTAGGCAGTTCGCTGCGACGTCTCGGTGGAGTCGTCCTCCTCGCGCCAGAACGAGAGGTTCCAGGCGCGCATGAGGGCGTAGAGGGTGAGCAGGCTCGTGGCGATACCCGCGACGATGAGTGTCATCATCAGCGGCGTGCCGACCGCAGCGCCTGCGTCGAACAGCGCGTACTTGCCGATGAAGCCCGAGAACGGGGGGAGGCCGCCGAGGTTGACAGCCGGGATGAAGTACAGCAGCGCGATGACAGGTGCTGCCCGCATGAGCCCCTTGACCTTGAGGATCGAGGTGCTGCCGGCACGGCGCTCCACCAGGCCCACCGCAAGGAAGAGGGTTGTCTGCACCACGATGTGGTGGACCATGTAGTAGATCGTCGCCCCGATCGCCGCGGGCGTGGCGATCGCGATCCCGAAGATCATGTAGCCGACGTGGCTCACCAGCGTGAACGACAGGATCCGCTTGAGTTCGGCCTGCGCGACGGCACCCAGGATGCCGATCACCATCGTCGCGAGCGCCGCGATGAGCAGGATCGTATTGAGGTCGTTCTCGAGGAAGATCTGCGTTTCGGTGCGGATGATCGCGTAGACGCCGACCTTCGTCAGCAGGCCCGCGAACACCGCCGTGACCGGCGCGGGCGCCGTCGGATACGAGTCGGGAAGCCAGAACGAGACCGGGAAGACCGCGGCCTTGATCGCAAAGGCCAGCAGCAGCATGACGTGCAGCACGTACTGCGTCTCCTGCGGCAACTGCGTCATCCGGTCCGCGAGCTGGACCATGTTGACCGTTCCGGTCGCACCATAGATCATCGCGATCGCCGAGAGGAACAGGATCGACGAAACCAGAGAAACGACGATGTAGGTGATGCCCGCACGGATGCGTTGCTCGCTGTTTCCGAGGGTGATGAGCACGTACGACGCGACGAGCAGAATCTCGAACCCGACGTACAGGTTGAACAGGTCACCCGCGGTGAAGGCGACGAAAATACCCGCCGCGAGGATCAGGTAGGTCGGGTGGAAGATCGAGACCGGGGTGTCGTCGTCGCCGTCGGCGGCTCCCTGCCCGATCGAGAACAACAGAACGGCCAGCAGCACGACGCTCGAGACCATGACGAGCAGCGCCGCAAGGCGATCGACGTAGAGCACGATCCCGAACGGAACAGGCCAGCCGCCCACCGACACCGCGAAGGGGAGGTTCGACGCGTCGACGGCGACCAGCAGCACTGTCGCGATCGCGAGCGTCAGAACGAGCGTGACGACAGAGACACCCACCTGAACCCGGCGGTGGCGTCCGGCGACGAGCGCAATGGCCGCACCCAGCAGGGGCAGGGTGACCAGGAGCGGAACGAGGGCGGTCATGACCCTGATCCCTTCGTCCTGTCTTCCGCGGCTTCGGATGCGAGGAAGTCGCTCGTCGCATCGTCGTCTTCGGGTTCGATCTCCTGATCCATCTCGTCGTCGGCTCGCATGCCGCGTTCGCGAAGCGCGACATCCGCTTCGTCTTCATCGAAGGTGTCGGCCTGCCCCAGCTGCCACGAGCGGTAGATCAGGGCCAGCAGGAACGCCGAGATGGCGAAGGTGATCACGATCGCGGTCAACGTCAGTGCCTGGGGGAGAGGGTCTGACATCTCCTGGGGTTCTCCGTCGCCGTAGAAGGGCGCGATCCCCGGGCGCCCCATAACGATCAGCAGTAAGAGGTTTGCGGCGTTGCCGAGCAGAAGAAACCCGATGAGCACGCGCGTGAGGCTGCGCTCGAGCATCGCGTACACACCGGCGGCGAAGAGCACTGCCATGATGACGATCAGAACGATCGAGACGTTCACGATCCGCTCACCCCCTCGCGCGCAGCGACGGAGTTCACGGCAGCATTCGCCTGACGGTCGACCTCGGCGCCGAGACTGCGCAGCACATCCAAGACCAGCCCGATCACGACCAGATAGACACCGATGTCGAAGATCGTCGAGGTGACGAACTCGATGTGCCCGAGCACGGGAACCTCGGCCTCGAAGATGGCCCGGGTCAGCGGCTCGACGCCGAAGGCGAGCGGGATGATCGCGCAGGCAACGGCGATTCCCATGCCGATCCCGAGGAAGCGCCCCGCGTCAGTCGGCGCCGCAGCACCGAGTTCGTAGCGGCCCCCGGCGATGTAGCGCATCACCAGCGCCATCCCGGCAACAAGACCCGCCGCGAACCCACCACCGGGAAGGTTGTGCCCGGCGAACAGGAGGTACAGCGACACGATGATGATCGAGTGGAAGAGGATACGCACCACGATTTCGAGCAGGATCGACCGGTTCTCGGGACGCACGCGCTGCCCCGCGACGAGCCAGGCATTGCGGCCGGTTGGGCCGTCGGCATCCGTCTCGGCCAGCGGCGTGCGGCGACGCAGCGCGCGCTGAGCGCGCTGGACGATCGGCGCGGTGATCTGCGGCAGGGAATCGGAGCGGTTCGTGACGAACACCAACGATGCGACGCCGGTGGCGGCGAGCACGACGACCGAGAGTTCACCCATCGTGTCCCACCCACGCAGGTCGACCAGCGCAACGTTGACGACGTTCTTGCCGTACCCGATCTCGTAGGCAAGGTTCGGGAAGGCCAGCGAGATGGGCAGATCGACGCGGGCTCCGGTCGCCACGATGGCAACGCCGGCCATCGTCAGCCCGACGAGCACGGCCAACACCGCGCGGCCCGCAGCGAACGCCGAACCGTTATGGGCACCCAGACGCGACGGGATGCGACGCAGCACGAGCGCAAAGGCGACCAGGGTGACGGTCTCGACGAGGATCTGCGTGAGGGCGAGATCGGGCGCACCGCTCGTGGCAAACAGCACCACCATGCCCAGGCCCGTGACCGAGACCAGAACGACGCCGGTGTAGCGCTTGCGGGCACGAACGGCGATGACTCCTGCCGCGATCATCACCGGAGCAACGGCCAGTTGCACAGGCGTATGGAAGGCATCCAGGTCGGCCTGCCAATCGGATGAGGCCAACAACGCGGTGCCCTCGCCGGCCACGAGCACGAGGAAGATCGTGGCGACGTAGACCGGCAGCGATCCCCGCTGAACGAGCGTGGTCGTCAGCACCGAAAGTCGCTCGATCATCCGCAACGAGCCGTTATAGGCATCCACCGCCGTGAAGGGAAGAACGCGCCGGCGTCCGACTCCCCGCGCCGTGAAGACAAAGAGCACGGCACCGAGCGCGATCGTACCCAGCGAAATCCATAGGGCCGGCTCGAACCCGTGCCACAGCGCGAGGTAAGCGGGATGTTCCGGCGCAGGAACGCCCGACGTCGCGGCGGGCGCCAACTGTGCGTACGGCGTGAAAGCGACATCGAGCAGGGGAGCAGCGAAGCCTCCCCCGAGGCTGAGAATAGCCAAGATGACGGGCGCCGAAACGAAGC
The DNA here is from genome assembly GCF_002313585.1 of Microbacterium sp. UBA1097. NCBI lineage: Bacteria > Bacillati > Actinomycetota > Actinomycetes > Micrococcales > Microbacteriaceae > Microbacterium > Microbacterium sp. UBA1097. The sequence continues at coordinate 18,341 of NZ_DCBW01000025.1, forward strand.
CGGCCGATGGCGCCGGCCACGAGACGGCGACGATGTCGCGCTTGGTCCAGAAGGCGCCCCACACGAACCGGATGCCGTACGCCGCGGTCAGGACTGAGCCGGCGACGACGGCAAGCAGCGCGATGAGGCCCCACACCGAGCCTCCGAGCGCCTCATCCAGGAGGGCGGCAAGAGCGCCTTCCTTGGCGACGAAGCCGACGGTGGGGATGATCCCGACCATGGACGCGATCGACACGATCGCTGCCGTGGCCAGGGCCGGCGCCTGGCGTCCGAGCCCGCTGATCTCACGAAGATCGCGGGTCGAAAGCTGGTGATCGATGATCCCGACGACCAGGAACAGGGCCGACTTGAAGAGGGCATGACTGAGCAGCAACGCCAGCCCCGCCAGCGCGGCATCTTGTGTGCCGTACCCGAGCACGACCATGAGGAAACCGAGCTGACTGACAGTCCCGTACGCGAGGAGGCGCTTGAGGTCTGTCTCGCGCAGGGCTTGCCATCCGCCCAGGAGCATCGTGAAGCCGCCGAGGCCGATCACGATCGGGTGCCACGCGGGGTTCTCGGCGAACACCGGCGCCAACACCGCAACGAGGTAGATGCCCGCCTTGACCATCGCCGCTGCGTGCAGGTACGCCGAGACCGGAGTGGGCGCTGCCATCGCACCCGGAAGCCAGAAGTGGAACGGGAAGATCGCCGACTTGCTGAGCGCTCCGACCAGCAGCAGCACGAGCGCGGCTGTCGCGACGGGACTGACGGGTGGGTCGGCGAGGATCTCGGACAGGCTCGAGGTTCCCGCCTGCACCACGATCAGGACGACACCGATGAGCATGACAAGACCACCGAGGGTTGTCACCAGGAGCGCCTGCAGCGCCGCCCGCCTGCTTGCCGCACGCCGGTTGTAGTAGCCGATAAGCAGGTACGACAGAACGCTCGTGACCTCCCAGAACATCACGAGCACGACGACATCGTCGGTGAGAACGAGTCCGTACATCGCCCCCGCGAACGCGAGCAGTACGGCGGCGAACTGGCCGAGGTCTTGTTTGCCATCGAAGTACCACCGGCAATACAGCAGCACGAGGGCGCCGACTCCGGTGACGATCAGCGCGAGCACCCACGAGAGGGTGTCCATCCGCATCGACAACGCGATGTCGAGGGGCCCGATCCAGGTGAACGACTCGAACGGGATGTCCGAAGCGAGCACTCGGGGAGAGAGCGCCGCGGTGTAGACGAAAGCCCCGAACGAGACGGCGGCGGCGAAGAAGAACGCTCGCGGCCCCCACGCCCGCACGAGCACCGGCAGGGCGAGTGACCCGATCGTGAACGCCACGAGAACGAGGAGCATGCAGGCCTCCTCGTGGTCGTCGTCCCGTCGATGCTGCGGGATCGGGCGATCAGGGTGTGGTTCTCATCCTATCCGGGCCGTGATCGGGCGTGGCCGTCTGGCCATAGGATCACGCCCGGGGAGCCGGGCCGGCGGTGGTACCGGTTCGGAACGAACACGTGAACGTGACGGATGCCGCATCCTCCCCCGCCAGCATCGACACCACTGCAGTCCCGGCGGCGCGCCCCTTCTCGACGGCCGGCTGCACCAGGGTCGTCAGTTCGTAGGCATCCAGGCCGTCGACGTCCACCCCGTCGAAGCCGGTGACGCTGAGGTCCTCGGGAACGCGCAGGCCGCACTCTTCTGCTGCGCGGATCACGCCCGCGGCAAGCAGGTCGGTCTGGGCAATCACCGCGGTCGGTCGGTCGGGCCCGGCAAGAATCTCGCGGCCTGCTATCAAGCCTTCATCGATCGAGCTGGTCACCGCAGCGTATGTCGGGGCTTCGGGATAGACGGCACGGGCGCCGGTCAGGCGCGCCGCGGTCACGTCGACCTCGACGGCATCGGCGGGTCCGAACCAGCCGCGGGCACGCGACGGACGGATCGGGAGAGTGAGCAGGGTCACCCGCTCGTGGCCGAGGTCCCTGAGGTAGCTCGCTGCCCGCTGCTGCGCCGCGCTGTTGTCAAGTTCGATCCGCGGGATGTCGGGCCCCGCGTCGCCTTCGATGACGACAACGGGCACGCGTCGAGCGCGCAGAACGTCGAGCGAGGGCTGGCGGGTTTGTCCGAATCCGACGAGGACCGCAGCATCGATCGGCGCGGAGGTCATCGCCGATGACACCTCGATCGCACCGCTGTCGGTGCCGGTTGCCGGAGCCGCAGCTGACGTCTCATCGGGCAGCAACAGAAGCCCCGCACGAAGCGGCGCCACCCCCTCGGCGATGCCGTCCATCATCGCTATCGTCACCGGGTCGTGAAAGGCGGCACGCAGCGAACCCCCGAATACGACGCCGACGATGCCGGACCTGCCCCGCCGCAGCGACGCGGCGCGGGGATCCGGACCGGTGTACCCGAGCGCCTCGGCAGCCGCCAGCACGCGACGGCGGGTCTCGGCGGAGGCGGGCGCGTTGCCACTGAAGACGACGGACGCCGTGGATGCTGAGACCCCGGCTTCGCGCGCGACGTCAGTGATCGTTGCCCTGCGCTCGCTCATGGTGCCTCGATGGTACTGGCTTGCACGCGCCGTGAACCGGGACATGGTGCGCGTCGAAACGATTCGATACACTCGTCCGGTGGATACCGCTCTCACTCGCGCTCAGATCACCCGATGGCGCACGGCTGTCTTCACCATCTTCTTCCTGAGCGGTCTGAGCGTGGCGACATGGGCTGCGCGGGTGCCGGCGATCAAGGCGACGCTCGGGGTCGACAATATTCAGATCGGCTTCATGCTGCTGGGCGCAGGTCTGGCATCGATCATCGGCCTGTCCCTGGCATCCGTCGTTCTCGCCCGGTTCGGTGCTCGCCGAAGCATGCTCGGCGCCATCCTCACCTTCTCGGTCGGTGTCGCGCTCGTCGGAATCGGTGTGGACGTCGCGAATTCATACATTCTCGTGATCGTGGGTCTCGCGTTGTTCGGACTGGGCAACGGCTCCGTCGACGTCATGATGAACGTCGAGGGTGCCGCGATCGAAAAGACGATCGGCAAGACGATCCTTCCGCTGTTCCACGCCTTCTTCAGCTTCGGCACCGTCGCCGGCGCGGGCCTCGGTGCCCTCGCGATCGCGGTGAACTCGAACGTGCTGACGCACACCGCGCTGATCGCCGGTCTCCTCGCCCTGACCGGCCTGTGGGCCAGCGCCAACGTGCCCGCCCGGGAGATCGCGATGGACCCGGATGCCGACCCGACGCCGACGCAGAAGCCGCGCATGCGCGAACGGCTGAGCGTCGCCCTGTCGGCATGGAAGGAGCCCCGCACCTACACACTCGGGATCATCATGCTCGGGATGGCCTTCGCCGAGGGCGGGGCCAACGACTGGCTCGCCCTGGGGGTCGTGGACGGCCACGACGCCAGCGAAGCGCTCGGGGCGATCGGGCTTGCCGTGTTCTCGGTCAGCATGACGGTGGTCCGGGTCTTCGGTGGGCCCCTGGTCGACAGGTTCGGCCGCGTCGCCACCCTGCGCGTGCTTTCCCTGCTCGCGGCATCCGGCTTGCTGCTGTTCATCCTCGCGCCGAACGTCCCACTGATCTTCGTCGGGGCTGCGCTCTGGGGCGCGGGCACCTCCCTGGGCTTCCCGCTCGGAATGTCGGCCGCCGCTGACGACCCCGCGAAAGCCGCAGCACGCGTGAGCGCAGCCGCCACGATCGGCTACGTCGCGTTTTTGTGCGGCCCACCGATCCTGGGGTTCATCAGCTTCCATATCGGCGTGCTCAACACGCTCTACATCCTGGTCGCCCTCGCAATCGCCTCCGGGCTCGCATCGGGTGCTGCCCGGCCGCTCGCGGTGCCCGCTCCGGCGCCTGCCGGCGGTGAGCGCCCCTCGGAACCCGCCGATACTCGCGCGGAGTGAGGGCCGTTAGGCTCGACGGGTGCGTCTTGTCATCGCCCGCTGCACCGTCGATTACACCGGCCGACTGAACGCGCATCTCGCGCTCGCGACCAGGCTGCTGGTTCACAAGGGCGACGGATCGCTGCTCGTGCACTCGGACGGCGGCTCGTACAAGCCCCTCAACTGGATGAGCCCGCCCTGTTCGCTGGTGGTGGAAGAGCCGGATGCCGAAGCCGCCGACGTCGGCGTCATCGAGCAGTGGCGCGTGACCCACGCGAAGACCGGCGATGCACTCCTCGTGCGAATCTACGAGGTTGTCCACGACTCCTCGCACGAGCTCGGCATCGACCCGGGCCTGGTGAAAGACGGCGTCGAGGCTGACCTCCAACGACTCCTTGCCGAGCAGGTCGACGTCATCGGCGACGGGCTCAGCCTCGTTCGTCGCGAGTACCCGACCGCCATCGGCCCTGTCGACCTGTTGCTGCGCAACCCCGACGGCGGCACGATCGCCGTCGAGGTGAAACGTCGAGGCGACATCGACGGGGTTGAGCAGCTCACGCGCTACCTTGAGCTGCTCGGGCGGGATCCGCACCTGGCACCGGTGACGGGAGTGTTCGCGGCCCAGGAGATCAAGCCGCAGGCGCGCGTGCTGGCCACAGACCGTGGCATCCGCTGCGTCACCCTCGACTACGAGGGCATGAAGGGAATCGAGTCCGGCGCGCCGCGCCTGTTCTAGCCCTCACCCGCTAGCCGCGGTCACGGTGCCGCGGTTCCCCTAGCGTGGAGTCATGCGATCTCCCTGGACCTGCGTGCTGTGGGACGTCGACGGCACCGTCGTCGACGCCTCCGACGGCATCCTTCGTCGACTGACCACAACCCTCGAGCACTTCGGCTATCCCGCACCGACCCGGGCCGAGCTCGTCCACTGGATCGGTCCGCCGATGTTCGAGTCGTTCCAGGTGAACCTCGGCATGACCCCGGAGCAGTCGACGGATGCCGTCGCCTATTACCGGGCCCTCAGCAAGGCCGACGGCTATACGACAGGTGCGCGGTTGTTCGACGGCATCGGCGAGCTCATCGCCGATCTCGATCGCGCCGGAATCCCGCAGGCGACCGCCAGCTCCAAGCCCGAGAACCAAGTCGTCGCCCTGATGGAGCATTTCGCGCTGTCGCCGCACCTGCGTGCGATCACCGGCGCCACTCCCGATGAGCGGACACTCAGCGCGAAGGCCGACATCGTCGCTGAAGCGCTGCGGCGGCTGCGCGCGGTGGGCGTCGACACGTCGCGGCCCGTGCTCATCGGGGATCGTCACCACGATGTCGAGGGGGGCGCCGTCAATGACGTGCCGGTGATCTTCGTGCGGTGGGGTTTCAGTTGGCCCCACGAGTCCGAGGGTGCACAGGCAACGGTCGACGACGTCGCGTCGCTGCGCGAGTTGCTGCTGACACCGACAGAATAGGTGCGCAGGAGGGCAACGATGACCGACACCGCAGCGACCGAAACCCGCGCGCGATCGACACTCGGTGTCGGGATTCGAACCGTCGTGTCACGGATGCCGGCCACGATCGTTTTCGTCCTCGCACTGCTCGCGGTGGGCGTCATCTGGCAGGGCCTGTGGCGATCGTTCAAGCACAACCCGCTCTTCGCGGAGGTCGCCTACGGGCTGCCGGCGTTCCTGGAGGGCCGGTGGTGGACACCGGTCACGGGAACGTTCTTCGTCGTGCATCCGTGGGTCTACCTCATCACGATCGCGAGCTTCGTCGGCATGGGGTACCTCGAGTGGCGGCGCGGAACCCGAGTAGCCCTCGCGTACTACACGGTGGGACAGCTGTTCGCGATCTTCGCCAGCGCCCTGGCCCTCTGGCTCCTGGCCTTCACACCCTGGCCCTGGGCGCAGCGCGAGGCCCTCGCCCTGGATGTCGGCCCCTCCGGCGGCACGATGGCCTGCCTGGCGGCTGCCGCCAGCCTCCTCCCTTCGCCGTGGCGCTCCCGCGCGTGGCTCGTTCTGCTCGGCGGCGGCGCGGTGGCCCTGCTGTATTGGGGTTCGCTCGCGGACATCGAGCACACGTTCGCGATCCTGCTCGTTCTGGTCGTGGCGCGACCGCTCCGGGTCCGACGCGTGAGCGTTCAAGAGCAGCGATTCGTCGCCCTGATAGCGGTTCTCGCGCTGGCAGCGATCGAGACCCTGACCTCCATCGTTCCCACCGATGGTCCGTTCGGGCGGACCGAACTCGGCGGTGGGTCCTGGATCGACACCGCCATCGATGTGGTCATCCTGCTTCTGGTCGCCCGCGGGCTGTTCCGGGGACGCCGCTGGGCATGGGTCATCGCCGTCGTCCTCGCGAGCATCAACGTGATGCTGGGCATCCTGGTCATCGCGCTGTACGTCAGCTTCCCCGCCGCCGATCTCACCTGGGACGGCGACCCGTCGGTCACGGTCGCGACGGCGGTCCTGTGGGGCATCCTGCTGGTCTATCTCGTCTGGGTGCGCGGCGCTTTCCGTGGGCGCCGCCGCGCGAGCCTCGGCCTCAGCCCGACGCCAACCGATAGCGATGTGCGCCAGATGCTGCACGACTTCGGCGGCGGCACCCTGTCGTGGATGACGACCTGGGAGGGCCTGTCGTATGCCCGCACGAGTTCGGGAATCGTCGCCTACCAGCGCCGCTCAGGAGTGGCCCTCGTTCTGGCCGACCCGCTCGGACCCCGCGAGAGCCGCGCGGAATCGGTGCGGGAGTTCGTCTCGATGGCCGAGAGCGCGGGGCTCATACCGTGCTTTTTCTCGGCCGATGACGCAACCCGCGCTGTCATACCGGAGGGCTGGCGCAACCTCATCGTCGCCGACGACACGATCGTCGACCTGGCGGGACTCGAATTCACCGGCAAGCGGTGGGCTGCGGTTCGCACGTCACTGAACCGGGCGGGCCGCGAAGAGATGACGTTCCGGATGACGCGCCTGGCCGACGAGCCCTGGGGCATCCAGCAACAGCTGCGCGCCATCTCTGACATGTGGGTCGGCGACAAGGGGCTGCCCGAGATGGGCTTCACCCTGGGCACCCTGCACGAGGCTGCCGACCCTGAGGTGCGCCTGGCGCTGGCCATCTCACCGCACGGCGACGTCGACGGATTCCTCTCCTGGCTACCGGTCTACGGCGAAGGCCGCATAGAGGGCTGGACCCTCGACCTCATGCGCCGCCACGAGGGCGGTTTCGGGCCCGTGATGGAGTTCCTGATCGGTTCGTCGGCGCGATTCTTCGCCGACGAGGGAGCACGGATGCTGTCCCTGTCGGGCGCGCCCTTGACGCATGACTACCCGCCGGACGCCGGCATGATCGCTGACATCACCGAGCGGCTGGCCGACATGCTGGAGCCGGTGTACGGCTTCCGGTCGCTGCACCGCTTCAAGGAGAAGTTCCATCCGCGCTACGAGTCGCTGTACCTGCTGTACCGCGACGAGGCTGACCTGGCGCGGATCGGACTCGCGTTGACCCGAGCGTTCCTGCCCGATGCTTCGCTGCGTCAGCTCGCTGGATCGAGTCGAGAACTCCTCCGCAGCGGACGATCCTGAGGGACACCGCGCGATCGAACGCGGCGCCATCGAACGTGGTGCCATCGAACGCCCGGGCCGAGCAACGCTCCAGACCCGGGCGTCGACGGATCCCCCCGGATAGATCGCGCCAAAGCGCGACGAGCCACACTCTATCGACACCCGCGTCCCGCAGGTACCACCGCTGGGTCAGATCGCCGGTCCGCTCAGGATGTCGCGAGGAAGACCGCGTCACCGCCGGTGTTGAGCACCGTCCAGACGCCGCCCTCGATCTCCTCGGCCGGGACGCTCACAGCGACGTTCGCCGACAGATCCTCGGCGGGCGGATACACCGTTCCGATCGACCAGAGCTGATTCGGTATGTCAGCTGCGGCATTCTCGAACAGTTCGTAACTGCGCCCGCTCGCGCCGATATAGCGCACGACAAGGGAGGCCCACGGGTCGATCCCGAGCGCGTCAGCGTCCGCCGGATCCTCGCCCGCCTCGACCAGCTGCGCACGGATCGCATCCCAATCGATGAGGATACGCAGCGGCAGCACGACATACCCGTCGCCGACCTCCGTCGCGGCAGTCGCACCGACTGACCATGCCGACGCGTCCGAGAGCCGGATGGTCTCGCCGACAGCGAGCGGGTTGGCCCGCGTCCCCGGCGCAGCCTCCGCACTCTCGCTGACCGACGGGGTCGGACTCGGGTCGGGAGCCGACTCGGCGGTACACCCCGTCACCGCAAGCCCCACGATCGTGAGTGCGGCCAGGGCCGCGGCAGGCTGGAATCTCATGACGCCTCGAGTCGGGTAGGACGAAAAGAAGGCCCCTCTCGGGACCTTCTCTCCTGTGCGCGAGGGGGGAGTTGAACCCCCACGCCCTTTCGGGCACTGGCACCTGAAGCCAGCGCGTCTGCCTATTCCGCCACTCGCGCGAACCGCGGCGGACCGCGGATCAACTTCCCGAGGATATCACGACGGATCGGCGCGTCGAGCCCGCGACTTGACTCATGTAAAAGGTC
>NZ_DCBW01000042.1:0-7570 GCF_002313585.1 Microbacterium sp. UBA1097
CAACCTGCCTGGACATCACACCTAAGCCGGGCCGCATTGCGGCGCGGCAAAGCCTGAGCCGGGCCGCATTGCGGCGCGGCACGGCCCCGTGCCCCACGTCGGGCTTCATGCCTCGTTGAGGATCTGAATCGCTTCTTCGCCGGGGCTCCCTGGTCGCTACTCTGGCCGAATGAGCACCCCAGACGCGGCGACGGTCGCCGGCGCTGCGCGATCGACGTCCACGCGCGTCGCAGTGTTCGCCGCCTACGCGGCTCAGGGACTCGGGTATGCCGTCGTGGTCACCTCCCTCCCCGCGCTCAAGCAGCGGCAGGGCGTGGATGACACTGTCGTCACGCTCATCGTGCTGGGTGTGGCTATCGCCGCAGCCGGCGGGTCCGTGCTCGCCAACGCCCTCGCCGTGCGGTTCGGAAGCCGCACCGCCCTTGTTGTGGGGCTTCTCCTTCAAGCTGCGGCCCTCCCCGCGATTGCGCTACCGACACCGTTCCCGCTCTTCGTCTCGCTCTTCGCGGTGTACGGCATCGGCCTCGGCTGCGTGGATGCAGCGACCGCGATGCAGGGGGTCATCGTGCAACGCGCGCACGGCAAGCCGCTCCTCGGCGGCTTCTTCTCGGCCTATACGGCTGCCGCGATCGCCGGAGCCCTCCTCGTATCGGCAATCGCGGCGTCACCCTTCGCCGCGGGCGTGGCGATCGGGACGGCGGGCGTGGCGATCCTCGTGGTGGCTGTTGTCGGCATCCGTCTGTTCGCCCGCGAGGTGCCGATCGAGACCGCTCTCCCGGCGTCCGAGCGCGCTCGGCTCCCCCGGGCAGGCATTTGGGCGTTCGGCTTCGTCATCCTGGCGGTGTTCGTCGTCGACTCCGCCGTGAGCACCTGGAGCACGGTCTACCTGCAGGACGACCTCGGGGCCCTGCCCGCTCTCGCGCCGCTCGGATATGCCGCTTACCAGGCGTGCGTGCTGATCACCCGCCTCGCGACTGACAGGCTCCTGGGCATCATGAGCAGGCGCCGGCTGGTCGCAGGCGCGATCGTCGTCTCGGTGGTCGGTGTCGTGGCTGTCGCTCTTCTGCCGTTCGAGATCGCCGCGATCGTCGGCTTCACGCTGGCCGGCGCGGCCACCGGCATCCTGATCCCGGTCACCTTCGGTGCGGCCGGCGACCTCGCACCCGCCCACTCCGACCAGGTGATAGCCCGGGTCAACATCTTCAACTACGCGGGAGCGATCCTCGGCGCCGTCATCGTCGGCGTCCTCGCTGACGGTCCAGGACTTGCTCTCGCATTCCTCATCCCGGCGGCGGTGCTCGCGGCATCCCTGTCGGTGGTCCACTGGTTCCGCACGGATTCACGCGCCTCCGCCGAGGCGGATGCTGCACCTGAGGCTCGCTAACCTGAGAACGTGAGTTCGCCCGACCGCAAGAGCCGCGACACCGCACGCGCGGCACAGCAGCAGGAGGAGACCCTGCGTGCGCGGTGGGAGGAGACCCAGGAGCGCCTGCTCACGCGGTTCGAGGAGCCGATCTCATTCGCGACGCGGGTCACCAAGCGAACGCTGGCGTGGTTTCCGGTTCGCGTGTGGCGCCACTTCCTGATCGCCAACGGGTTCCTTCTGGCCGCGGGAGTGAGCTACCAGGCACTGTTCGCGATCTTCGCTGCTGTCTACGTCGCCTTCGCGCTCGCTGGGCTCTGGCTGGGCGGCAGCGAAGAGGCCATCCAGAGCCTCATCGACATGATCAATCGGTACATCCCGGGGATGATCGACCAAGACGGACCGATCACCCCCGACGCGGTATCGGCGATCGCCACCGACTCGGCGAGTCTGTTCGGGATCACGGGTGCGATAGCTCTCGTGACCTTGATCTGGACCGCGATCGGCTGGGTGACGTTCTCTCGACGCGCTGTCCGCGAGATCTTCGTGCTGCCCCCCGACCGGCGGCCGTATCTGTTGCTCAAGAGCGGCGATCTGCTGGCGGCGGCGCTGTTCGGCATCCTGCTGCTGGTCGGCGGCGCGCTGGGTGCCGCTGGGACCTGGGCACTCGACATCGTGTTCTCGCTGCTGGGGCTGGATACGGGGTCGGTGTGGTTCTCGATCGGGGTGCGCGCCGCGACCCTTCTGATCTCCTTCGCCATCAATGCCGCGGCGCTGGCCGCACTCTTCCGGTTCCTCACCGGCACGAGCCTGCGGTGGCGCACGATCTGGCCAGGAGCTCTGCTCGCCGGAGCGGCGGTCACGGTTCTTCAGCTCGGGGCCGGGTGGCTGCTCAGCTACACGCCGACGAACGCGCTGCTGGCCACCTTCGCGATCTTCGTCGGTCTGCTGCTGTGGTTCCGACTCATCGGCATCATCATGCTGGTCGGCGCAGCATGGATCGCGATCTCGGCCCGCGACGAGAACATCCCGCTCTTGGAGAAGACCGAAGCGGAGCAACTCGCTGAGGAGCACGCCGCGCTGCTGCTCGCGGCCCAGGTGCGCCTGCGCACCGCACAGGAAGCGCTCGATGCCGCCCCGTGGTACGCGCGGTGGGCGGCGTCCCGGGACGTACGCCGCGCCGAAGAGGAGCTGGCGGAAGTGAAGGCGTCGGCGCCGCCGACGCCCCGCGGACCCAGCGCGCTTGACGGCTTCGTCTGACACACCGCGCGCCGATCACGAGCCGAACGACGTCAACCGGCTCAGCGCGAACACGATGATCGCCCCGTTGAAGAAAAACGAGATGACGGAGTGCACCGTCATGAGCCATCGGATGCGTGACGAGTACGTCTCGACATCCGATACGGCGAACGTGGTGCCGATCGTGAAGGCGAGATAGGTGAAGTCGACGATCGAGGGTTCCGGAGTTCTCGGGAACCGCAGCGGCGGCTCCGCGGCGGTGCGGTAGCGGTACATGTACCACTGGGCGAAACCCCAGTGCAGAAGGCCCCAGGAGAGCACCATCGCCCAGATCCCGATGAGGCGGAAGATGAGGCCGGTATTCGACCCGTCGTCTGCGATGACGACGGTGATGGCTGCGATCACGCCGATGAGGCTCGGCAGAACCGTCACCGCCACCAAGACGACGCTGACCCAGGCGCTCCGCTCAATCGCAAGGGACTCCGGAACGGGATCTCCGCGGTACGCGAGCACGGCGAGAATCACCATCGCGCCGACGGCATAAGCCGAGCCGGCGATGCACCACACCACGAGCGCCTCGATCGTGTCGTCCGCGATGACAATGAGTCCGGTTGCGGCGACGGCTAGCTGCAGTGCCCATCCGAGGATGAAGAACGTGGCGCGCCCGCGCCTGCTCAGGACGGCTCGTACCACCGCGACCTCCGGGCTTCGCGACGTCGATCGCGCGCGCCGCGCGTCGTCTCGACGAGCGTAGCGCGGGACCGGGTGTCGGTGACGGCGCCTAGGCTGAAGCGCGTGCCCCGAACCGTCCGCATCGCCTCCATCAACGTCAACGGCATCCGCGCCGCTACCCGCAAGGGAATGCTCGAGTGGATCGACCAGGCAGGTGTCGACATCATGGCCCTGCAGGAGGTCCGTGCGAACGAAGAACAGCTGACGGCGGCCCTTCCCGGGTGGCGGATCGTGCACCATGAAGCGCTCCAAAAGGGCCGCTCCGGTGTCGCGGTAGCGAGCCGGATGGATGCCGGGGCCTTCCGGACAGTGCTCGGCCCAGAACCGCTCGACCAGTCGGGTCGCTGGATCGAGGCTGACTTCGACATCGACGGGGAAACGCTGACGGTGGTGAGCGCCTATGTTCACTCCGGCGAGGACGGCACCCCCAAACAAGATGCCAAGTACGCCTTCTTGGACGCGATGCAGGCACGGCTGCCCCAGCTTGAGGCCCACTCACCACTCGCGCTCGTTATGGGCGACATGAACGTCGGGCACCGCGAGCTCGACATCCGCAACTGGAAAGGCAACCTCAAAAAGGCCGGATTCCTCCCCCGCGAGCGCGCATACTTCGACCGCATCTTCGCTCCCGCGGGCTCCGAGATCGAATGCGTCGACGGATCCAACGGCACCGGACTCGGGTGGGTGGATGTCGGACGCCGCTGGGCCGGCGAGGTCGATGGACCGTACTCATGGTGGTCGAACCGCGGCCAGGCCTTCGACAACGACACCGGGTGGCGCATCGATTACCACCTCGCCACTGCTCCGCTGGCCGAGCGGGTCACGGCGTACCGAATCGACAGGGCACCGTCGTGGGACACCCGCTGGAGCGACCACGCGCCGGTCGTCGTCGACTACACGATCGGCGGGTGAGCGAGACGGCTGCCACATCGCCGCGGCCTAGGATTGTCGGGTGACCAAGCCCCGCCTGTACTCCGGAATGCAGCCCTCCGCCGACTCCCTCCAGATCGGCAACTACATCGGCGCGCTCATGCAGTGGCGGGATCTGCAGGAGGCCTACGACGCGTTCTTCTCGGTCGTCGACCTGCACGCACTGACGCAGCCGAACGATCCGGCCGAGCTGCGTGAGAAGACCCGGCGCACCGCGGCCCAGTACATCGCCGCAGGCATTGAACCGTCGAAGTCGACCCTGTACGTGCAGTCGCACGTTCCAGCGCATGCCGAGCTGGCATGGGTGCTCTCGACGCTCACCGGCTTCGGTGAGGCGGGGCGGATGACCCAGTTCAAAGACAAGTCGCAGCGGTACGGCCAGGATGCGACATCCGTTGGGCTGTTCACCTACCCGGTGCTCATGGCGGCCGACATCCTGCTGTACCAGACCGACATCGTGCCCGTCGGTGACGACCAGAAGCAGCACGTCGAGCTCACGCGAGATCTTGCCGAGCGCTTCAACGGACGATACGGCACCACCTTCCGGGTGCCGATGCCCGTCATTCAGCAAGACACCGCCCGGATCTACGACCTGCAGAACCCGACGGCGAAGATGTCGAAGTCGGCCGAGTCGGATGCCGGCGTGCTGTGGCTGCTGGATGAGCCCGCCAAGAGCGCCAAGAAGGTGATGCGTGCCGTCACCGACAGCGAGGGCTCGGTGCGATACGACCGCGAGAACAAGCCCGGTGTCTCGAACCTGCTCGTCATCTACGCTGCCCTCACTGGTCGGCAGATCCCCGCGATCGAAGACGAGTACGCCGGCCGCGGCTACGGCGACTTCAAGAAGGGTCTCGCCGACGTCGTCGTGAACGAGTTCGAGCCGGTGCGGGCTCGGGCGCTGGAGCTGCTCGATGACCGGGCCGAACTCGACCGGGTTCTGGCATCCAACGCTGCTCGCGCCGAGTCCGTCGCACGCTCGACCCTTGGCGACGTCTACGACCGAATCGGTCTACTGCGCCGCGCCTGAGAACCCTGCGGCGCCGCGAGGTCGCTCACCAGACGCTGTCCCCGCGGATCACGACGTCGCTTCCGCCGTCGACAAACACGACCTGACCGCACAGGTGCGAGTTCTCGGGGCCTGCCAGCCAAGCGAGCAGCCGGGCAACGACAATCGCTTCGGCGAAGCCGTTGAGCGGCATGGGAACCGCCTGCTCGATCATGGAACGACCCTCGTCGGTCTCCATGAGCGGAGCAACCATCGGCGTGAGAATGACGCCCGGCGCTACGGCGTTCAGGGGAATTCCCGCCCCTGCCCACTCCGGCAGAGCGGCGTGGCGACGAATCCACCGTGCGAAGCCGACCTTCGTCGAGCTGTAGATGAGATTGCCTGTCTCGGCGTCGGCCGCAAGTTCAGTGGCGCGCGCGAGCGCCCCGGGTTAGTCCCCGCCCAACTCCAGATCGACAAGCCGCGTGTCCGACGGCTGCAGGCTCGCCATCGACGAAACGCCGACGGCTCGGGGCGCGACGGATTCCAACAGCAAAGGACGCAGTCCCTCGAGCGTCGCGACCATCCCGAAGTAGTTGACTCCGACAGTCGCAGGCGCAGGCACGGCAAGCCCAGCGATCGCGAGGATGCCATCGATCCTGCCGCCGGACAGACGATTCACCTCGACGACCAGCCGCTCCCTGCCTTCGGTTGTCGTCAGGTCGACCTCGACATCGCTGTCGTGCAGGTCCACGCCGATCACCCTGTCGCCTCGCTCGACGAGGAGATCCGCTGTCGCCTTGCCGATACCGGAGGCAGCGCCGGTCACAACGTAGGTACGCATCTCGGAGTCCTTTCTCCCTCACGCCGGGGCGCGGAGCGCTCCGTAACGCTATGGCTCTGACGCTACGTGTGCTGAACCCGAACAGCGAGAGGCGAAGGTCCCGAGATGCCGCTTAGGGTGGGGCGATGGATGTCGTCGTGCTGTGCACCGAGCGCTGCGAACTCTCGCCGCCGACCGACGCCGACGTGGATGAGATCTTCGAGGCGTGCCAGGATCCGGCGATCCAGCGATACACCACCGTGCCTTCGCCGTATCTCCGCGAGCACGCCGAGCAGTTCATCCCTCGCGTGCAGCGCCACTGGGCCGAGGGAAGAGAGGCGACGTGGGGCATCCGTCACGACGGGCGCCTCGCCGGAATGATCGGGCTGTACCGTCGGGAGACAGAGGCTGCTGAGCTGGGGTTCTGGATGTCGCCCTGGGCGCGTAGGCAGCACCTCCTCACCGAAGCTGCCACCGCGGTCGTCGACTTTGGGTTCGAATCCGCGGGAATGTCGCTGGTGCGCATCGAGTGGCGCGCCGTCGTGGGAAACACCGGGTCGGCGCGGACGGCTCGCGCACTCGGATTCCGCTACGAGGGGACGCTGCGCCAGGCGCTCGCCGGCCCTCTACAGCGAGACGATGCCTGGATCGCAGGCCTTCTTCCCGGCGATGACCGCACGCCGGTAGCGTGGCCGGTCCTCGATCGGGGTCTGCCGCCGATTCCCACCCCATGACAGGATGGCGCCATGCCCGAGATGCCGGAAGTGCAAGGACTCGTCGACTACCTTGCCGGGCGCCTGCCGGGGCTCACTGTCACGCGTGCGACTGTCGCCAACATCGCGGCGCTCAAGACGTATGACCCGCCCCTCGACGCGCTCGTCGGCGCGCGGGTCGCGTCCGTGTCACGCCACGGCAAATTCATCGATATCGAAGCGGACTCGGATGCTGCTGCGTCTCTGCACCTGATCTTCCACCTCGCGAAGGCGGGATGGCTCCGTTGGTACGACCAGCTGCCGAGCACGATCATCCGCCCTGGCAAGACCCCCATCGCGCTCCGCGTCGGTTTCTCGGATGGCTCAGGCTTCGACCTCACCGAGGCGGGCACGAAGAAGTCCCTCGCCGTGTACGCCGCCCGAGACCCTGCAGACGTGCCGGGCATCGAGCGACTCGGCCCCGATCCGCTGGATCCGGGATTCGATCGTGACGCTCTCGCCGCGCTCCTTGCGGGCCGCCGGACGCAGATCAAGGGCGTCTTGCGCGACCAGTCGATCATCGCCGGGATCGGCAACGCCTACTCCGACGAGATCCTGCACGCGGCACGGATGTCGCCCTATGCCTTGGCCGCGAACCTGACCGATGCCGACATCGACACCCTGTTCGCCGCGATGCGGCACACCCTCACCGAGGCGATCGCGGAGGCATCAGGCAAGCCGCCAGCAGATCTCAAGGATGCCAAGCGCCGCGGGATGCGGGTGCACGGCCGTCGCGGCGAGGCCTG
>NZ_DCBW01000034.1:0-8016 GCF_002313585.1 Microbacterium sp. UBA1097
CCTACAAAACGGGGTCAGTCCAGTCGTACTCGCGGGGATCGTCAGTGTCGTCGAGAAGGTTCCTGATCCGCTGGCGGGAACGGTGGCGAGGAGCACGGGAGCGGAGTGCAGTTCGATCTTCACCATCTCGTTGGGGCCGAACCCGCCGCCGGAGAGCGTGAGCTGCCCTCCCTGCGCGACCTCTCCTACACTCGCGGTCACTCCGCGTGTCTGTGTCCAGTCGGTGATCGCCTGCTGCACGATGTTGGCGACTTCGAGTACGCCGCCCTCGTCGGGGTGCAGGGCGCCGAGCTTCACACACACGTACGCTTCCGAGTCGGCGGGCAGGTATCCAGGGTCGCAGGTCGAGCCACTGTTGATGTAGAGCGTGATGCCGTTGATCCACGGGTCGGGGGTGCAGAGCGTGTTTGCTGCAGTCTGATCCCAGGTCGAGACGAAGGTGAAGTCGGCGGCGGTTGCGGCGGTTTCGATCGCATCGTCGAGTTGCTGCTCGATGTCGTGCAGGAACTGCAGGTCGACGCCGCTGTATGGGACGGCGTCGTCGGTGGTCGGCGCTGTGAAGCAGGCATCCGTCGCGTTGTTGGGGGCGACCTGTGGGTAGCCGACGACGAAGACCTGCGCGTTGGGGGCCGCTGCGCGAATCTCGGCGAAGCTCTGTGCGAGTCGGGGAGCGACCGAATCGCTGATGCGTCCTGCGAGGTACGCGGACGGGTAGGTGACCGGGTCGTCGAAGTAGTCCTTGCAGTTGTCGAACGCGCCGACCTTGTACTCGAGGTAGGCGGGGTCGCTGTCGACGGTGAGTCGCATACACGCGGTTGCGATCGACGAGAAGCCGAGGTCGTTTCCGCCGATCCCGACGGTGACGACGTCGGTGTCGGCGGTGAGCCCCGCCGACTGGAGTTGGGGTGCGGTCATTCCCGACAGGGTCACCTGCAGTGTGGAGACGTCGGGGAGCGTCGGCAGGATGACGTTCGGGTCGGTTGCCGGAACGGTGGCTGACCCGTAGCCGATGTTGGCGGTGATCGCGCCGGAGCAGGTCTGGTCGTTGATGGTGAGACCGAAAGCGGCGGCGAGAATGTGCGGATAGTTGCCGTCGGCCTGATAGCAGCCGTTCGGGTCGCCGGCGAACGGGCTGGTGTTGCTGAAGGGGGTGAGACCGAACCCCGCCTGATAGGAGTCGCCGAGTGACACGTAGTCGAGGCCGTCGAGCGGGCCGGATCCGCCGTTGGCAGTCGCTGGCGCTCCGGTGAAGAGCAAGAGGACAAGACCGGTCGTCGCAGCAACAGCCGCCATCAGCTTTCGCACGGCATCACCTTAGCGGCGCTGCCGCAGTCGCCACCACACGTGGCGTTTCGGATGCGGCGCCGGGGCCGTCTCGTCGAGGGTCTGCACCACTGTTGGGCGGCAGTGCTGCTGGCGCCGCATGTTCGGGCAGGGTGGCTGGCGATCGTCCTGAACCCCACGGAGGCACTCGGGATCGCTGCCTGGCTGGCTTCGCTGCCGGCGCCACCGTCCACGCGATCAGCAACATCGCGGCAGGGCTGATCGTCGGATATGAGCCTCGTCGGGCCATGTCGACCGCGGCCCGCTCCGTATCGGTGATCGGAGGGGCGACCTCGCTTCGGCCGCGCTCAGCACCCAGTGGAACTATGGCTCCGGGTACGCGCCATGTCGGTGATGGGTAACTCGTGCAACATCTACCGCAGAATCAGTTCGCGGGCGTTGCGCAGGGCGACCTCTCGGTCTGCGAGTTCCTCGGCCGCGACCAGCACATCCATGGCAGGAGTCACGCGACCGCTCAGATAGGTGCTCAGTCGGCTCGCGGACGTTCCGAGGGCAGACGCGAGCTCGCGCTGGGTGAGTCCGCTCGCACGCTGGGCGGAGCGGAGGCGTTCTCGGGCGACGTCCGACGACGTCCGCTTCTTGTGGTCGATCATCTCGCGTACGAGCGCCACGGTGGTGCGCGACTCTGCGGCCTCAGCGGCCTCCTCGAACACCTCGCGCAGACCCGGCTCGGATGCCACGGCGGATGCGAGACGAGACCAGTGCGGCGCGTAGCCCCGGTCGAGTGCGGCAAGCATGCCTTCGAACCCCCACTCGCGCACGGGGGCGTCGGGGGTGGTGTCGATGTTGCGGAATCGAAGTGGCATTCTCAGCTCCTTTCGGCACTCATGCAGCGACGTACGGGGCCAGTGCGCGGCAGTCGGCGACCACGTTCTGCCAGTCGTGCCAGCGCCGCTCGAGCTTCTTGTAGGTCGATAGATCGCGGATG
This sequence comes from Microbacterium sp. UBA1097, assembly GCF_002313585.1. Lineage (NCBI taxonomy): Bacteria > Bacillati > Actinomycetota > Actinomycetes > Micrococcales > Microbacteriaceae > Microbacterium > Microbacterium sp. UBA1097. The sequence goes on from NZ_DCBW01000034.1 coordinate 2,273, forward strand.
CGGGTGTGATCTCTCGGCGATGGATCGACTAGTTGTCTGGCGAGCTGTGATTGCACAGGCCGGTCTTCCGGGTGAGAGGGGTCGGTGTAGTAGTCGTCGATCCGAGAGAGCACTGCGCCGATTCGCTCCGGACCGAAGCGATAGGACAGCGCGGCAACGTCGAGGTAGTCACGCATCTGGTTGCGCTTGACGATAAGGAAGCCTTTGATGCGCGCGATCTCGTCGAGGGTGGGAACCGTGATGGTGGAGCCGGTCGGCACGGTCACTGACTGAACCTCAAGCGGTCGGGTGCGAATCATCTGACGGACGCCCGCTTCGATACCGCCGAGTTCGCCGAGAATGATCTTGCCGGGAACTCCTCTGTTGAAGACCCAGTCGCCTTCCCGCTCCAGCGCATCGAGGATCTGCTCGTAACGATCCTGGAGATCCTCGATGATGTGATCGTGGTCGGTCGACATCCGGTGGCGCGCATAGAGTGCGGCGGCAGCACCACCGACGAGAACGGCATCCGGCACGCGGGCCTGCAGCCGTGCGGCCGACTCGAGCACGTCACTCAGACCCTCGGGGAGATCTGCCATCGCATCATCCATCCACGCAGATTATCAGATCAGATAACATACTGACGAGGGTCTACGCCCCTTAGGTGGAACTAGTCGCGGTCGCCCAGCCGGTGCCAGACGCCTTCTGAGATGACCTCGACCCGGTCGCCGTCGACGACGATCGCGGTCTCGTCATCCATCGCAAATGCCGGGATGTCGATCTTCGATGCCCACTTCTCGGCGGCTTCCATCGAGTTGCCGGGCCGATCGCCGACGGCGAGGTGCGGGCAGATCGCGAACTCGACGAGTCCGAGGCCGCGGTCACCGAGATCTGATTTTTTCCAGCCGACGAACTCCTCGCCGATCCGCGGGGTCATGACCATGCTGCCGGCGCTCATCCCGACCCACACGGTGTCGTCGAGTTCGCCAAACAGGTCGAGCATCCCTGATTCGCGGAGCCAGTGGTGCAGATAGATCGCGTCGCCGCCTGAGGCGCGCAGCACGTCGGCGTCGCGTACCTGCGGCATCCATCGCTCGTCGGGAATGCTCGGCAGCGCCGTGAGCTCGAGAAGTCCCACCGACTTCCACCCGAGCGAGACCATCGGGTTGCCGGCTTCTTGGCCCGCGGCGAACTCCCACGCCTTGACGCCCGGTCCGAGCCATGGATGGCCGTACATCGCGGTAGGAATACAGAGCGCTGTCGACTCTTCGATCGGCTTGCCGAGCAGATCGACGAGCGCGGCCTGGATGGTGGGGTTGGTTACCCCACCGGCGGTCAACAGCAATCGCATGATCTCTCCTTGTCGTCAGGGTGCCTCCTCAGCACCTCAGATTCCTCTATGCATGTCAAGCCGTCTGTATGTCTCTGAGGGGCCATAGGGGAGTCTTCGGAAAGGTCGCCGCGATGGGGGAAGGGGAAGAATGGCCGGGTGAGTTCGTACCGCCGTCCGCTGATCGATGCGCCGGTGTTCCGTGACGCCGACGGCCAGGTCATCGAGTACGGGAAGCGCTGGGAGGACTCACCCCCAACCGACACCTATTCGGTCGACACGCACCTCGAACGGTTCGCTCCGCTCCACACGGTCGCCGATGCGCTCGTGGCGCATCTCGCTGAGACCTATGACGTGCGGATCACGGAGGGTCCGGATGTCGTGGGCGATCTCCTTCGCCCGAGCAGGCCCTTCGTGCGGGCGGTGCGCATTGAGCCGAACGATCCGCGATGCGCTGGTCTCACGCTGGTCTACACCGACTATCCGGGAGTCTTCGTGCACGCGGGCCTGCTTCATGACTTCTTCTACCCGATGTGCGGCTGCGATGCGTGCGACTCGACGTGGGAGGCGGAGGCTGACGAGCTCGAGCGGCACGTGTTCGCGGTCGTCGGTGGCGGATATCGCGAGAGCGTCACCGACGGGCGCGAGCCGTGGATCGAGTTCACGCTCGCGAACCCGGACGGCACCAGTCGGGGTGGGCGCGGCGTCACGGACCTTCCCGCAGACCGCGTCGAGGCGGCCCGCCCGATCCTGCGAGCGCTCTCCGACGGCTGGGCGTCATGGCCCCGCGTCGCGGTTGAATCTTGACCCGCCCGCCGTCCACTGCCGCGGGCGACGACCAGTCAGCTCTCGGTTTGGTATCGGTCGGTCAATCGGGCGTGGCGAGGCGAGAGTATTGGTCAATGGGGCATCGGGTGGCGGCAGTGGCCTCGGGTCTGCTTGCGGGAGCGGTGTTGCTCACCGGATGCGGCACGTTCTACTCGGAGAAACTCCGGGACCTACCGCCTGAGGCGTCGAGCGTCGAGTTCGACGGGCTGGACCCGAAGCCGGCGGTCGTATGGGCAGACAACGGCGAGGACTGGTTCGTGATCACCTGGGGCAGCAGTTCATGCCCGAATGCTCCGGTGTCGCTGGACATGACAGCTCCCGGCCAGTTCAGTATCGAGCTCCGGAGCGAGGGTGGGCCGGTGTGCACGGCGGACCTGGGTCCGACGACTTTTCGGATCGCCGCGCCCGACGGTGTGACGCCCGCCGACTCGGTGGTCGTGGACATCGGTCCCGGTACGCTGCTCGAGCTGGAGCCGGTCGGGTAGCCCGATCATCCCCGTCGTCGCGCCGACGCGTGGCACCATGGCCGGATGACCTGGACGATACGCGCCGCCGACGCAACGGATGCCGACGCGTGGGCTGCAGTCCTCGTCCAGAGCTGGCAAGAGGCCTACACGCATCTCCTTCCCGACGGCTTCTTCACGCCCGAGTACGCGGAGTCGCGCAGGCAGTGGTGGCGGGGCACCCTGCGGGATCCGCCGCCGGGCGCCGTGTTTCGTGTCGGCATCCGGGACGAGCGGATTGTCGGCATCGCGATGGCGGGGGGCGCTACTGGCGCCGAGGGCGAGGACGTTCCGCGTGAGCGACAGCTTTTGCTGATCTACGTCCTCGGGAGCGAGTACGGCACGGGGCTGGCTCAGGCGCTGCTGGATGCTGTCCTCGGCGACGCCCGTGCGATGTTGTGGGTCGCCGAGCGCAACCCTCGCGCGATCCGGTTCTACGAGCGCAACGGCTTCGCGCTCGACGGCGTTCGTCGTGAAGATGAACACCGTCCGCTGCTGAGCTCGGTGCGGATGGTCCGCTGATTCCGTCGCCGCCGCGAGCGGATGGAGCCGCTCCAACGGCACAACGCGATAAGAGACACAACGCAAGAATGGGGGCATGACCTTCTCGCACGATGCCCCGCCGCTGCCGGGTCGGGCGGTCATCGCGCAGCGCTGGTCGCGGGCGATCTTCCTGCATTGGCGGGTGGATGCTGCGCGCTTGGCGCCGCTGCTGCCGCCGGGGGTGCGCCCGGACGTCTTCGACGGGTCGGGGTGGATCGGGCTCGTTCCGTTCGTCTTGTCGAAGTTTCAGTTCCTGCCCGCCCCGCCGGTGCCCTTTCTCGGCACGTTCAATGAGATCAACGTCCGCACGTACGGCATCGACGACGAGGGTCGGCGTGGGGTGGTGTTCCTGACCCTTGAGGCTGAGCACCTCATCCCGGTGCTGACGGCCAATGCGCTGTTCGGGCTGCCGTACCGGTGGGCGAGCATCGGCCATCGCTTTGATTCGATGGATGCCGCGACCGTCGAGTACCGCTCTCGGCGACGGCGGGTGGATGGCGCGGCGCGCGGCCCGGGAACGCGACTGCGTGTGCGGGTCGGTGATGAGGTGGTGGATGACGAGCTGTCGCGCTTCCTCACTGCGCGGTGGGGCTTTCACGAGCGTCACCTGGGGCAGACGATCTGGGCCGCCAATACGCACGAGCCGTGGCCATTGCGGCGGGCGGAGCTGCTCGGCATCCGTGATGGCCTTCTCGCTGACCGAGGGTTCGAGGACCTTGCCGCGCGCCGGCCGGATTCGGTGCTGGCGATGCCGATGGATCATCCTGGCTTCGTCACCCAGTTCGCGGCTCCCGTGCGGGTGCGCTGAGCGCGGCCTCCGTGTGCCTGGCGAGCGCAACCTCTTCACTGTCCGGGGGTCTTCCCTCGCGCCACGGTGGTCTGTCGGGTGGGGGCGGCGGATCCCACGCCCATGCCCAGGGAGCTTTCGTTCGCAGCGCGCGCGGACTCGCCGGTTCGCCGCGGGGCCCCAGATGACCCACGGGTGGCACGAGAACGAACGCGCCGTGACCGTCGCGGATGATCTTCCACCTGTTGTTGTGGAGCTGCATGTGGTGGAACCGACAGAGCAGTATGCCGCGGTCGATGTCGGTACGGCCGTTCTCGGTGGCCACGTGGTCGATGTGGTGGGCTTCGCAGTACGACGCCGGCACGGGGCATCCTTCGCCGGCGCATCCGCCGTCGCGAACAGCCAGCGCGATCTTCTGTTTCGTCGTGAACAGGCGCTGCTCGTGTCCGACATCGAGCGGGTTGCCGCCGGAATCGACGGTGACGGTCACGGTTCCGTTCATGCAGATGTTGCGGTCGACGACCGATCCGGGAAGGGCGTCGCCGCCGTCTTCGGCGTGCCCGGTCTTGATGAGGCGGCCGATCGGGTCCCGTGGCCCCTCAGCTTCGCCGACCATGACGATGCGTACCCCGGGTTGACGTGCCCCGAAGACATCGGAGGCGTTGGCGAGTGCCCCGGCACGGATGAGATCGACGAACAGGTCGTATTCGAGTTGCTCGTTGCTGCGCGGATCGTCCGAGAGCTCCTTCGCTGCGGCGCGGTCGGCATCCGAGATGAACCGGGGGCCACCCCGCCGGGGGCGCAGCGCGGCGGCGAAGGTCGACCGCAACCAGAGCGCCATCTCATCGTCGAAAACGATGTGGCCGTGGTGCTGTCCGTGTTGGTCGATCCATGTGCGCAGCGACCGCTTCTCATACCGCTCCTGGAACCGGTTCTCGGCGCCGACCGGGTCGAGGATGTCTCGCAACTGCCGGGCCCGCGACCGCAGCTCTTCAACGGACGCCCCAGCCACCGCCTCATCGATGAGGGTCTCGGCTGCGACCGACCACGCGAGCACGGCGGATGCCGGGTCTACACCCTCAGCCTCGGGCTCACCCAGACCACTGCGAATCGCATCGTGCTGGGCCGTCGTCAACCGCCCAGCCCACAGGGCGGCCTGCAACGGTGCATGCCAGGGCGCGCGGGTGGTGTCGGGGGAGTCATCCGTCGCCCGTGCCGGCTCAGCACCCGAGGCAGCACCCGCATCCGGCGCGGAACCATCGAGCAGCGACTGCCCGACACGAACCTGCCGCAGCGCATCAGCGCGCGTGCCGCCGGTGATCGACTGCACGAGGGCAACGGGCGACGCGTGCCCCTGCGTAGCCGCAAGCCCGGAATGACCGTTCTCACGCTTCGACCGCTGGGCGGCGACGCCGGCGACCACCGACTGCAACCGTTCCGCGTCGTTCGCGATGCCCGTGACCTCGCGTAGCACCTCCAGCACTGATGCATCACTGAGCGCTGCGGCGCCGGACGGGAGGCTCGAGGGCTCGACATCCAGCTCAGCGAAAACCGCGAGGCGGTCCAGCCGCTCGCGCATCGCCGTGAGGATGTTCATACGCTCACTCTCTCACCGACCTCCGACATTCATCGCGGGCCGAAGCCAACCCGAAAACAGCCTGTGGACAGGTCATTTCCCGAGCCGCCTGGGGAGGAACCGACGCCCCCGAACGCACCGACCTAAGCTCGACACCAGACCGACGTCGGCGCACCTAGGTGTGATGTCCAGGCAGGT
>NZ_DCBW01000033.1:0-14631 GCF_002313585.1 Microbacterium sp. UBA1097
AGGGCTACTACATACCGTCTAGGTCGCGGCCCAGCAGTTATCACCGCATGCAGGCACATCTCTCTGAGATCCTCACCACTGTCCACTCTCCCCAACTCTTGACCCTCTGACGTTCGCTGATCCGCCAACCGGACCCCGGACTCGCTCATTTCTGACTTCTTCACAAGAATGGACGTATCCTACCTGATATGGTAGCTGTTATCTTAGGTAGGAGGCGAAGGCATGAAAGGTGGCGTGATCCCGTTCCGGGGCACAGGCTCGGATGCCCTGCGCTATCTGGAGTCCGACCGCGCGCGGGCGGACGAGTATTACCTGGAGGCGGGGACCGCCCTGGCCGAGTTCACGGCGGTCGACGCCGAGGGCCGAGTGATCGGCGAGCTCGGGCTGACCGCCGAGGAGTACCGCCAGTGGGTTGGCTGGATCAACCCGCTCACCGGGGAGTCGATGGGCCGACCCCGGCTGCGGGGCGAGGGTGGCCGGGGGTCGCCCCGGTTCATGGAGATGGTCGTGAACGTCCCGAAGTCCCTGTCGGTCGCCGCCGGCCTGCACCCGGAGGTGTCCGAGGCCCTGGACGCCGCCCAGCGGGACGCGGTTGCGGAGATCCGGTCCTGGCTCGGCCAGCACTCGGTCACCCGCGTCGGCGCGCGCGGGAAGCAGGAGGTCGTGCCGATCGAGCAGCTCGAAACCGTGGCCGTGTCGCACAAGACCTCCCGTGCGGGCGACCCGCACCGGCATATCCACTTCCAGATCGGGACGCGCGTGTGGGCGGCCGGTCGCTGGCGCGGGCTCTACACCGCGGCGCTGTTCCGGCAGCAGGGCGCGATCCGCGCCCTCGGCACGGCGGTCATCGCCGCGCACCCGCAGCTCGCCGCGGTGCTCGACGCGCACGGTCTCACCCTTGACCCGGTGACCGGGGAGGTCGCGGAGCTGGTGCCGTGGAAAGCGGTCATGTCCAAGCGCGGGCAGCAGGTGGCGCGCAACCTCGCCAAGTTCGAGGCCGAGTGGGAGGCCGCGCATCCCGGCCAGGAGACGGGGCCGGTGGTGCGCGCCAGGTTGCACGCGAAGGCGTGGGATCATGAGCGGCCGAGCAAGAAGCCCAGCGTGCTCGGCTCCGAGGCCGGCTGGTTGCGCGAGTTGCAGGAGGCTGGCTACACCCCGGACCTGCCGCGCGCCACCGTGCAACCCCTGCGCACGCTGGACGAGCTGGCCGTGCAACAGGTCGCCTCCCGTGCGCTCGACCGCTGCGCGGCTGCTGCATCCGCATGGACCGTGCATGACGTGCAGGAGCAGGTGGCGCACATCGTCACCGAGGCCGGTGTGCGCGCCACCCGCGAGGAGCTGCGCGAGTTCATCACCATCACGACCCGGCTCGCGGCGGACGACTGCCTCTCGATCCTGCCGCCGGATGCGCCACGGCTGGAGCATGTTGCGCACCTCACGACGCTGCACGTAGTGGCCGTCGAGACGGAGCTGCGCGACCGACTGGCTGCACGCGCCACCCGGCCGGTGCACGGCGCAACCCCGCGCGTGCAGGAGCCGGGGCTGGATGCGGACCAGGCGCGCGCCGCCGCCGCGCTCGCCTCCACCCGGCCGCTCGTCGTGGTCGAGGGCGCGGCGGGCGCGGGCAAGACGACCATGCTCGGTGCTGCGATCCGCGCCGCCGGACAGGAGGGTCGTTCGGTGCGGGTGGTGACCCCGACGAAGAAGGCCGCCGACGTCGCCGCCGCCGAGCTGGGCGTGCCGACCGACTCGGTAGCGGCACTCGTCTACGACCACGGGTTCCGGTGGAACGCCGATGGTGTCTGGACCCGGCTGGCCGTGGGCGACACGGACCCGGTGACGGGCGCGACCTACCGCGGCCCGGCGAAGGAGAACCGACTGGCCGCCGCCGAGCGGGTTGTGGTGGACGAGGCGGGGATGCTCGACCAGGACACCGCCCTCGCCCTGCTGACCGTCGCGGACGAGGCCGGCGCGACGCTCGCACTCGTCGGGGACCGGGCGCAGCTCCCCGCCGTGGGGCGCGGCGGGGTGCTCGACATCGCGGCCGCGCTCGTCCCCCGCGTCTACTCGCTGACGAGCCTGCACCGCTTCGCGGACCCCGACTACGCGCAGCTCACCCTCGCCCTGCGGACCGGCCGCGACCCGGCCGAGTTGTTCGACCGGCTCCACGCGCTCGGACTCGTGCGGCTCCACGAGGACACCGAGGCGCTGCGCGCCGCGGTCGCCGCCGAGCGGATCGACGGAGCCGCGATCACCGCGGCGACCAACGACGAGGCGCGCGAACTGAACACTCTGATCCGAGAGGACCGGGTGCGCGCGGGCGCGGTCGACGACGCCCGCACCATCGACGGCGCGGACGGCCTGAGCATCGGCGCCGGCGACCTCATCCAGACCCGCCGCAACGACTCGGAGATGGGCGTGGCGAACCGGCAGACCTGGATCGTCCAGCACGTCAGCGGCGACGGCAGCCTGTGGGTGCGGGACGCCGCGAGCCAGCGGAAGCAGCAGCGCACCGTGCATCTGCCCGCCGAGTACGTCGCCGAGCACGCGCACCTGGCCTACGCCGCGACCGCCTACGGCGTCCAGGGCATGACTGCCCCCGCGTCGCACACCGTCCTGTCGGACGCGCTCGACGCGGCCGGCGTCTACGTCGGCCTCACCCGCGGGCAGGAGGAGAACAGGCTGCACGTCGTCGCCGCGGACCTCGGGGACGCGCGCGAGCAGTTCCAGGCCGCGCTCGAGCGGGACCGCGCCGACCGCGGACTGCGCGAGGCCACCGAGCGGGCGCAGGCCGCCGTCGCGGGCATCGTCGCGGACGGGCCGGTGCGCGTCGTGAACGCCGAGCGCACCCGACTGCGGCAGAGCATCGAGCAGGCCGAGCGCCAGGCGGCACGGTGGGCGGAGGCGGCCGAGGCGATGGAGCGCCAGTCGGCCGCGCACCGCGTCGAGGCCGAGGCGCTGCTGGCCGAGGTCGAGGCCGCCGCCCAGCAGGTCGAGGCGGCACGGGCCGAGGCCGTCCCGCCGCTGGTCGAGCAGGCCGGCACGGACGCCGCCGCGGTCCTCGCGGTCAGGGAGCGCCACGAGACGGCGATCGCCGCCAGGAGCCGTGCCGGGGCGCTGAGGCGTCGGAGCGCCGACCGGGCGCTGACCGAGGCCGAGCGCCAGCGCCACGAGGCCGAGCACCTGACCCGGCAGCGGTGGGGCTCGATCCCGCGTACGCCGGAGCAGGCGCCGGCGTGGGCGCAGGCGGCGGCCGAGCAACAGGCCGAGGCCGACCCGCGGCTGGCCGACGCCATGCGCACGCACGCGCAGGCCCGGCAGGAGCAGCGCCGTGCCGGGGACCGGCAGGAGCGGCAGCGGGCCATGCTGCACACGCGGCTGTTCAGCAAGCCGTACAGCACCGGCAGCCCGCGCCGCCAGGCCGAGAGCGCCCAGCAGCAGGCCGAGGCGCTGCGACGCCAGCTCGCGGAGCTGGAAGCCCTGCCGGTCGCCGAGGCCGCAGCCCAGGTCGAGGCCCGAGCCGAGGCCGAGCGCGTCGCAGCCGAGGCCCTGGCGCGGCGTGCCGCAGAGCTGCACGACTTCACCCGCGACCAGCACCGTCCGAGCCCGAGCAGCGGACCCGACTTCGGGCCGAGCCTGTAGCGACGCGCTCGGGGGCAAGTGCGCGCCGCTCCCCCGACGACTACCCGCGGCGGCCCGGCGGGAGCAGTCCGCGCGAGCGGGTGCGCACGAGCCAGCCCTGCGCGGTGGCGTGGGCGACGCCGTTGATCTTCGCCATCGTGACAGCAGGCGCCGCGTCCCCCTGCGCCGAGAGCTTGCCGTACTGGAGGGCGACCAGCTCGTAGAAGTCGGGCGTGCGCTTCGGGTTCCCGAGCGGCTTGAGCAGATCCCGCTCGCTGATCTTCCGGCCGGAGGGCAGCACGATCTTCCCGCCGGTGATGGTCACCGTGCGCTTCATGGCGAACAGGCGCTCGTTGATCGCCGCCTCGATGCGCGCGGTCGGCAGGGTGCGGAGGTCTTGGCTGGACACGGGATCGCCCGGCCGCCACGGGAGGTAGACGACGCCGGTGATGCGCACCTCCTCGGGCACGGCGAACTGCTGGCGCTGGAGCCGGATGAACACGCGGGTCGCCGTGGCTGTGTGCTCGATGTAGCGCCAGCGGCCGTCGATCGTCTCGTTCTGCTCCGAGTCGAGCTGCGCCTGCCGGTCGGCCTCGGTCGTCACCTGATCGTTGTAGCCCAGGATCGCGTCGATCTGCGCGCTGGCGTCGTCGTCGCGCTCGCCGGGGAACCGGCTCGGCAGATGCCAGCCGTCCGGCAGGTCGGCCGAGACGATCAGGCCGTCATAGGACTGATCGCCGGGTCTGCGCGGGGCTGCGGTCACATCCCGAGTGTACCGAGCGACACGAGCAACTAAAACTCTTGCTGTGATTGGCGTGTTGTGGTCTAATCTAAGACGACAGCAGCAATCGCGGCTGTGATCGTAGATGCGAAGGAGGCCGTGATGGGTCAGAGCGCATCGCCCCTCGACGCTCGGGAGCCCGAGCGCCTGTTCTACTCCGAGGAGGAGACAGCGGCGCTGCTCGGCATCCACCGCACGACCCTGCGCACCCTCGCCCTGGAGGGCCAGGCCCCGGTGGAGCCGATTCGGCTCACCCGGCACAAGCGCGTCTACCGCCGCATCGACGTGCAGCGCCTCGCGGGGCTGGAGCAGTAGGAGCCAGTCATGGGAAGCATCGAGTCCTACGACACGGCCAAGGGCCGTCGCTACCGGGCGCTCTACCGACGCCCGGACAAGAAGCAGACGCAGAAGCGCGGCTTCACCACCAAGAAGGCCGCCGAGCTGTTCCTGGCGACCACGGAGGTCGACATCGCCCAGGGCCGCTACCTCGACCCGTCGCGTGCGCGGGTGACCGTGGCCGAATGGCTCCAGACCTGGATCGCCGCCCGCGGCGACCTCCGGGCGACGACCCGCAGCCGGGTCGAGAACATCATCGCCAAGCACATCGTCCCCGAGTTGGGGAAGATCCCGATCGGCGACCTCACCCGCCTGCGGGTGCAGGAGTGGGCCTCGGCCCTCCCCGGTGCCCCGGCGACCGTCCGCAAGATCGTCAACGTCCTCTCCGGTTCGCTCCGATTCGCGGTCGAGGACGAGCGCCTGCCGTCCAACCCCGCCGCCCGGCTCAAACTCCCCAAGCCCACCAAGTCCCGCAAGCGGTATCTGTCCCACAATCAGGTCGCCGCGCTCGCCCAGGCCATTGACGAGATGAAGGATGGGCGCGAGTACGGCTACGGCCTCGTCGTCCTCGTGCTCGCCTACTGCGGCCTGCGCTGGGGCGAGCTGTCCGGGCTCCGCATCCGTGACCTCGACCTCGACGCGAAGCACCCGCGCCTCACCGTCGAGCAGACCGTCGTGGCCGACAAGGGCTACCAGCGCATCGAGCCGCCGAAGGACTACGAGCACCGCAGTATCCCGATCCCGGCGTTCCTCGTCGGGCTGCTCCGCGCGCAGATCGCCGGGCGCCCGGCCTACGCCCCGGTGTTCTACGGCATCCGCACCGGCACCTGGCTTCGCAACCACGTCTACCGGGTCGGCTGGTTCGACACCGCGGCCGAGGCGGTCGGGATCAAGGGCCTCACCCCGCACGAGCTGCGGCACACCGCTGCCTCGCTCGCCGTCAGCGCCGGCGCGAACGTGAAGGCCGTCCAGCGGATGCTCGGGCACGCCTCGGCCGCGGTGACCCTCGACGTGTACGCCGACCTGTTCGATGACGACCTGGACGGTGTTGCCACGGCGCTGAACCTCGCGGCCATGCAATCAGATGTTGCCAATCTGTTGCCAAAAGCGGCATAGCGCCCGTTCGAGCCTTTCGGCAGGAACAAGAAAACCCCCGGCTGACCGGGGGTCTTCTTGTTGGTGACCCCAGCGGGATTCGAACCCGCGTTACCGCCGTGAGAGGGCGGCGTACTAGGCCGCTATACGATGGGGCCGCAAGACAACCGTTCGATTATGCCATGCATCCGAACGGCCGGCCAAATCGACGCGAAGACCGCAGCGGGGTTGCCTCGAGCCCCGTCGCGAGGGTTGACTCGGGATATGCGAGTCACGAAGCACGAGCACGCTGCCCTCACGATCCGCGACTCCGGTAAGACGCTGATCGTCGATCCGGGATCGTTCACCGATCCGCTCCCGGATGACGGCGATGTCGTGGCCATCGTGCTCACGCATGAGCACCCCGACCATTGGACACCGGAGCATCTGCGTCGCATCCTCAGCAACGCACCGAAGGCGCAGATCATCGGGCCCCAGGGCCTCGCCGACGCCGCCGCGGGGTTCGATGTCACGGTGGTCTCGCCCGGCGACAGCATGAAAGTCGGCCCGTTCGAGCTCGAGTTCTTCGGCGGCAAGCACGCCGTCATCCACGAATCGATCCCCGTCATCGACAACGTCGGTGTGCTGGTGAACGACCGTCTCTACTATCCGGGCGACTCGTACGAGGTGCCGGAAGGACGGAACGTGAAGCTTCTGGCGGCTCCTGTCGGCGCGCCGTGGTTGAAGATCGGGGAGGCCATGGACTTCGTCCTCGCTGTCGCTCCACGGATGTGCTTCGGAACACACGACATGACGCTCTCGATCATCGGACGCACGATGGGGCGTCAGCGTCTGCGGTGGGCGACCGAGCAGGGCGGGGGCGAGTTCCTCGAACTGGATGCCGGAGCCTCGGTCGACATCTGAGGCCGCCGCTCCCGATCAGCTCGCGCTGAGGTCGCTTCCCGTGTCGGTGGGTTCGCGCACCCAGATCTCGACGACGTCGCCGCGAGCGACAAAGCGCACGACGCCGCCCTCGTCCAGGGGCGCTGCCAGCGGCATGGGGATGTCGGGATTCACGCGGAAGTCGACGACCGGGTCCAGGGGTGCGGGCGTGCAACTCCCGTTCCCCCACAGCTCCCCCCAGGCGACAATGAGGCACCGTGCACCGACAGCGTTCGTGCCCGTCCACATCGTCACGCCTTGCACCTGCTCGTACTGCCGGAGGTTGCCTGCGTCCACGTCAAGAGCCCGTTCCGCCTGACGGATCCACGCCTCGGTCGGGTCAACCGGAGCGTCGCGGTCGACGCCGGCAATGAAGTCGGGTCGATCCGTCCAGACAGCAGGTAGCGCAAGCCCGAGTCCGAGCCCGACCGCGAGCGCGAGTCCGGCCGCACCGAACACTCCCGGGTGCCGCCACCACGCTGCTGCCGGAGGCGGCAGCAGCGGCTCCTCGGCTGAAGTCTCGGTCCCCAGCGAGGGGTTATCGCATGCACCGGCCCCGTCTGCCCCTGAGAGCACGCCGCCGCCGGACGTCGTCAGCGGCGTGTCAGCAGTGTCGTCCGTCTTGGATTGCCTGGCCGCCGAGGTGGTGACCATCGCCTATCCCAGCGATATCAATCCGGTTGCCGGGGGCGTCTCAGACATGGGCGGCATGGGGCCGGGCGGGCAGGGCGGTGGAGCACCCGGATTCGGAAGCGTCCCCGGCGGCGGTCCGGGACAGGGGGCGGGAGCGGCCCCGGGTAACGCACCGGGTCAGGCTGACAGCGTTCCGGGACAAAGCCCCGGGCTCGGGCCGCGACAGGGAGGTGCGGCATCCGGACAAGCGACCAACGGCGCCGCCGGAAGCATAACCAGCCGGGGCGGCGCGGCATCCAACGACCTGATCGCCTGGCTACAGCAGAACCAGGATGACGCGGATTACCTGGTCGCGTCCTTCGGTGCTCAAAGCGCTGCAGGAATCATTCTCGCGACCGATGGCGGATCGGTGCTGCCGATCGGAGGCTTCAACGGCAACGATGCAGTCCCCACGCTCGACGAGTTCCGGGCACTCATCGCCGACGGCAGCCTGCGGTACGTGCTGGCCACCGGCATGGCAGGACAGGGTGCGAGCACTCCCTCAGGCGGAACGTCGACGACCTCGGCACAGATCCGCGAGTGGGTCGAGGCAACGTGCGAGACGGTCGCCGACGCACCCGACGTCGTCTACGACTGCGCTCCGTAACCGTCGGGGAGCGGAGGATCCATGGATTCAGCGCGCGCCACGCTGCACCGTCATCTGACAGCTTGCGCCATCGATGACGAGGTCGTGCGCACTCCAGCGCACGGTGAGCGTGGTGTGCGTGCAGCGGCGACACCGCACGATCGCGGATGTCGGTGCCAGCTCGACCGCCGCTTCGGCGAGCGCTACAGCGTCGGCGCATGCCCCGCAGGTGAGCGTGAGCGTTTCGGCTGCAGCGCCAAAGGCCTCCTCGAGAATGCCGACGAGGGCGTTCCCATCGACCAAGCTCGGCCGCGTGGCTGCTGGTAGATCGGGCAGCGGATGTGTGGTGGCGGTCATGATCCTCCTCCGAACCGCTCCGTGCGGATGCGCTCGGCTCGATACCCCAACGAGACGAGCGCCCCGGCGACGAACTCGACGAACGGCGTCGGCCCACAAACGAAGCTGACCGGGTCGACGGACGCCGGGTGCAGCGCATCGGCGAGCGCAGGAGCGCTGAGCCGGCCGACGGTACCAGACCAATCGTCGGGAGCCGCGCGCGTGTACGCCCAGGTTGCCGAGATCCGCGGCGCATCGAGCGCGAGCAGTTCGTCTCGGTACATCGCCCGGTCGGCATCCTTCACCGAATACACGAGACGCATCGACGCCGAGGCGTCTGCAGCCACGTGCGCGCGCACCATGGCGATCAGCGGCACGATTCCTGATCCGCCGGCGATCAGCTGAACCGGCGACGGGTCGGTCGCGTCCCAAACGAAGTACTGACCGAGCGGTCCCTTCGCTTCCATCTGGTCACCGGCGCGCACGTCCTCGACCAGGTAGGGAGAGACCTCACCGTCCTCGACCTCGTCGACGCCCAGCTCAACGGCGGTGCCGGAACCGAACGACGCGATCGAGTACGACCGCACCGCCTGATAACCGTCCTCGGCGGTCAGGCGAAGATCCAGGTGTTGTCCTGGCAGGTTCCCCGGCCACTCAGGAACGTCGAGGACAAGAGTGCGGGCGCCGAACCCGGCGGGGCGCACCTCCAGCACGGATGCCGCAAGCCAGGCCCCAACCGTCACCAATACCGCTCCTCGCGCCACGGATCGCCGTGCATGTTGTAGCCGTTCTGCTCCCAGAAACCCGGTTCGTCGCGGCGCAGCAGCGACAGACCACTGACCCATTTGGCGCTCTTCCAGAAGTACAGGTGCGGCACCAGCAGCCGGGCGGGACCACCGTGTTCGGGGTCGATCGGTGCGCCGTCGAACTCCGTCACCACCCAGGCGTTTCCGCCGAGCAGGTCCAACATCGGCACGTTCGTCGTGTACCCGCCGAAGCTGTGCGCCATCGCCGCCTCGGCATCCGTCTCGACGCCCGCCAGGAGCGTGTCGACCGAGACGCCTCGCCAGGTCGTGTCGAGCTTCGACCAGCGCGTCACGCAGTGGATGTCGGTGTGGATGTCTTCGAACGGAAGCGCACGGAACTCATCCCACGTCCATGCCCGCGATCCACCCCGTTCGTCACGAACAGTAAAGCTCCACGCACTCGTGTCGATGCGCGGCGTCGGGCCAGCCGACAGCACCGGGAAGTCGGTCGTCAGGTACTGCCCCGGCGGCAACCGGTCGTTCGTTCCGCGCCGACGAGCACCGAAACCGCGAGACACGGGCGACATGGGCGTCCTCCGCTCCACCACCGATGCTGGCATCCTACGGATCCTCCGCGATCTGCGGAAAAGCGCGACCCGTGTGGGCCGACGGATGTCGAGACTAGGCTCGGGGGGAAGCAGGCGGGCGCCCGTGGACCCACGAGGAGTGAGCATGGCTGAGAGAACCGACCCACGCGTAGCCGTGTATCTGGACTTCGACAACATCGTGATGTCCTGGTACGACACCGTACATGGCCGCAACGCCTACGGCAGGGACCGGCAGCGCATCGCATCCGATCCGACCGAACCGGAGATCGCGGAGCGGTTGGCCGCAGCCACCGTGGATCTCGGCGCGATCATCGACTACGCGGCATCCTTCGGCACACTCGTGCTTACGCGGGCATACGCGGACTGGTCGTCGCCTGTCAACGCCGAGTACCGTTCGCAGCTCGTTGCTCGCGCGGTCGATCTCGTGCAGCTGTTCCCGGCCGCTGCGTACGCGAAGAACGGTGCCGACATTCGGCTCGCCGTGGATACCGTCGAGGACATGTTTCGGCTGCCCGACCTTTCGCACGTGGTGATCGTCGCCGGTGATTCGGATTACGTGCCGCTCGCGCAGCGCTGCAAGCGCCTCGGTCGCTTCGTCGTGGGAGTCGGCGTTGCAGGCTCCAGCGCCCGCTCCCTCGCCGCGGCCTGTGACCGCTTCGACACCTATGACGCTCTCCCCGGCATCGAGCGCCAGCCGGCGAAGGATGCCGAAGACAAGGCGTCCGGCAAGACGCGCCGCAGCCGCAAGAAGTCCGCAGATCCGGGCGCCGAGCTTCTCGAGCGGGCGTTGCGGCTGGAGGGCGACCGCGAGGGCACGGACTGGCAGCACGCGAACGTGGTCAAGAGCCTGATAACGCGCCTGGATCCCGGCTTCAGCGAGCGCGCCCTGGGCTTCCGCAGCTTCACGGAGTTCATCAAGGCGCATCCGCAGGTCGCCGAGATCGACGAAACCGAGAACATCGTGCAGATCCGTCTGGCTGCGGGCACGCGCTGAGACCTACACGACGGACCAGACGCGGGGATGGACCCAGCCGCGCAGGTCGGATAGCATCGCCCCGGATCGGGGAGGTCACATGATTGACGCTGCACTGCTCACGCTGCCGAAGATGTCACTGTCGTAAAGGAGATCGACGGGCTGAGCTACATCTCCCCCGACGATCCCGCGATGCCGTCATACCGGGTCATTGCGAACAATCGCCAGCCCGTTGCGCTCCGCGACATGATGATCCTCCCGGTGCGCACGGGCTACATCGGTGCCGACCGCATCCGCAAGCCCGATCCGGCGCTCATCCCACCCTCGGCCGAGGAAGCGGTCCCCGACGTGGAGGAGACGACGGTCTACCTCCCCGTGCGCAACGGATATGTCAGTGCTCAGGTCTACCGGCCGCACGCCGTTGACCAGGATGCCGCGCTGCCCGTCATCCTGTATGCCCATGGCGGCGGGTTCACGGTGGGCTCAGACTTCGACACCGCCTACATCACTCGGCGTCTGGCGCGCGATAACTCCGTCGTCGTCGTGTCGACGAACTATCGGATGGCTCCGGAGTATCCCTTCCCCACGCCCCTGAACGATGTCGCCGACGTCTATGCGTGGCTCGTGCGGGAGGCGGGCCGAGTCGGCGGCGATCCGTCGCGCGTCGCCGTCGCCGGCGACTCGGCCGGTTCGAACTTCGCCGCTGCGTTGCCGCTCTACACCCGCTCGCACGATCTCCCTGCCCCCGCTGCGGTCATCATGCTCGGTGCGTTCGCGGACTTCACCCAGGAGAGGTGGCCCTCGTTCCAAGAGCAGGCGCCGCGCGGAATCGTCTACGACAGCCCGTTCTTCGCGCTCATCCGCAGCGCCTATCTGCCGACGACGCCGTGGACCGAGCCCCTCGCAAGCCCGATCTACGGTGATCTGGCCGGATACCCGCCGCTTTTTCTCGCGACCGGCACGCACGACCCCATCATCGATTCGGCGCGGGAGTTCGCATCCCTGGTTGAGAAGGCAGGCTCTCCCACCGACGGCTACTGGCCCGCGGGGATGCCGCACGGCTTCTACTTTTTCCCGGGTGTCCATCCCGAGGGTGACGTCGCCTTCGAACGGTGCCGTGAGTTCCTCGCGAAGCACCTGTCCCACTAGGGAACGCGCGGGCGCGTTTGCGTACAGCGGCGGCAGTGGCATACTGAGGTCGCACTCCAGCGGCATCCGCTGCTCGTGAGAGGGAGTGAACGGCAAGGAAGAGACATGACAGGTTCGGGCTTCAGCATCCCCTGCTGACCGGACCATCCTCCCTTTCTGCGGACCCGTGTCAGCGTCACCCCTGACTTCGTCAGGAACCGACACGTTCTGGAGTTCCGCATGCCTGCCCCCATTCCTTCCGTCGTTCTGCACGACCTCACATTCAGCTGGCCCGACGGCCACCGCGTTCTCGACGCCGTGTCGGGTTCGTTCCCACCCGGCTCGACGGGACTGGTCGGCCTCAACGGTGTCGGCAAGTCGACGCTGCTGCGCCTGATCGCCGGGAAACTCCGGCCGACGTCGGGATCCGTCCAGGCGGCAGGCGTCGTCGACTATCTGCCCCAACGGACGGATGCCGACCCTAGCCATACCCTCGTCGATCTTCTCGGCATCCGTTCGATCGTGGACGCGATAGCCGCGATCGAACGGGGAGCGATCAACCCCGCCCTGTTCGACACGATCGGCGCAGACTGGGACATCGAAGAGCGAGCGATCGCCACCCTGAGCGCTGCGGGCGTCGACATCGACGACCTGAACCGACCCGTCACGACGATCTCGGGCGGGGAAGCGACAGTCGCCGCGCTCGCCGGCATCCGGATGCGTGGAGCCGACATTGCGCTGCTTGACGAGCCGACGAACAATCTCGACGCCCACGGACGGACGCGAGTCCACGACCTCATCGGCGCATGGGGCGGTCCGGTGATCGTCGTCAGTCACGATCTCGAGTTGCTCGAGCTGATGCAGCACACCGCTGAGTTGCGGGCCGGTTCGCTGACGCTGTACGGCGGTCCGTACTCCGCGTTCCGAGAGCAGGTCTCGCGGGACCAGGAGGCGGCCGAGCGCGCGGTACGCTCCGCGGAGCACGCGGTGCGCGTCGAGAAGCGGCAGCGCATCGCCGCAGCCGAGCGTATCGCGCACAGCCAGCGGCAGGGGAAGAAGGATGCCGCCAACCGCAAGTACATCGGCGCCGTCGTCAATGACCGACGCAACTCTGCCGAAAAGACCCAAGGAAAGCAGCGCTCGTTGCTCGATGATCGGATGCAGTCGGCGCAGCGCTCGTTGCAGGAGGCCGAGTCACGCATCCGTGATGACGACCGCCTTGGCATCGACCTTCCCGACCCGGCCGTCCCTCCAGGCAAGCGGATCGCCGAGTTCACGGGGAGCGACGGGCGCACGATCATCATCCAGGGACCGGAGCGCATCGCGATTACGGGACAGAACGGGGTCGGCAAGACGACCCTGCTGGAGGGGCTTATTTCCGGCGTGGCGGCGGCGCCTGGGACGGCCGCGGCGGTCGCGCACGTTCACCGCATCGGCAAGCTCTCACAACGGCTCGACAACCTCGACGACGCTGCATCCGTTATGGAGAACGTGACACGGGTCGCCCCCCACGTTCCGCGAGTTGAGCTTCGCAACCGGCTCGCGCGGCTCCTCGTACGCGGCACCATGGTGGATCGGCCCGTCGGAGCCCTCTCGGGCGGCGAGCGCTTTCGCGTCGCGCTCGCGCAGGTGCTCCTCACCGACCCGCCACCTCAGCTGATCGTGCTCGATGAACCGACCAACAACCTCGACCTTCAGACCACGGAGCAACTCATCGATGCGCTCGGCGCCTACCGCGGGGCGATCATCGTGGTCAGTCATGACCGCGGATTCCTGGATCGGCTGAGGCTGGACGCTGAGTTCGAGCTGGATGCCGCAGGACTGCTGACCGCGATGCGGTAGGCGCCGAGCAGGTGACCTATGAGCGGCGTGCGATCGGCATCCAGAGCTCCGTCGTTGCGGTACTGAAGTCGTCGGCGCGTTCGAGGACGGCGACGATCGAGGGACCGGGACGCAGCTGCCAGGGGTTGGCGGGGAACCAGTCCGACGCGGAGGCCGCGTAGGCCTCCTGGAGCGCTGCGGGGTACGGTCCTGACGTGCGGAACACCGCCCACTCCCCTGCCTCGACCTCGATCACATCAAGATCGTCGGGCACGGGGGCCTCAGCATCCAGTGCGACGCCGTGCAGGTAGGTGAGCTCGGTTCCCTCCCGGTAGTCCGGATCGACGCCGTCACTCACCTGCAGCAAGCCGCTCGGTTCGGTGCTGCTGAGCCCCTTGAGTCGGGCGTGTTCGCTCTCAGGCAGTGCGGCGATGTACGTCTGGATGTGCGGATTGATTCCTTCGTTGATGAGCGGCACGCGAGCGGCGTGTCCGACCAGACGGAACGCGGGGCGTTCGGCGATGCGCGTGTCCATGGTGGTGTTCCCTTCGACGGTCAGGCGGAGCCTGAGTTTCGGTTGCGTACGAAGGGGACCGCCACTCACGCGCACCTCGGCGGGCGTCGAGCCGTGGACCGCGCGAAACGCCCGGCCAAAGGCTTCGGTCGACCCGTACCCGAACCGCACCGCGATGTCGAGCAGCGGGTCACCGGCGACGACCGCCGCAGCTGCCACCGTCATCCGTCGCCGCCGCACGTACTCCGACAGTGGCATCCCGACCAAAGACGAGAACATCCGCCGCAGGTGGTACTCCGTCACGCCCGACTCCCGCGCCAGCGACGCGACATCGAGGTCTTCGGATAGATCGTCGTCGATGACATCGATCAGTCGATTGAGTTCCGCGATCATGGGGCCTCCTTCGACATCCAGCCTGCGAGAGTCGACCCCGCGCGCGCCCGATCGTTCCGGTCCGGTTCGATCGGCCTAGGTGTGATGTCCAGGCAGGTTG